>CAZZVO010000126.1:0-11447 GCA_964657505.1 uncultured Mucilaginibacter sp. | reverse complement strand
GTGATGGCCAACTATATGGCGTTGGTTCTCCCAAATAATCAAAGCCCGTCCAAATAAACATCCCCGAAAGGAAATCATATTTTTTCATCACTTTCCAAGTTGCTTCGTGCGTAGAACCCCATTGCGGCCTTACGTTATCATAGGCAGAAACCGTGTTGCCAGGGTTGCCCTCTGTAAAAGGTTTATCATAACGCGCGGGCCAAATGCGAATACTATCCGAAGGCATATCGTAATAACCGCGTGTTTCTAAACCGGAAGTTGTTTCGGTAGCGATGAATTTTTTGCCTGGATAACGGTTGTGGAATTTAGCGTAATCGTACTCGTGGTAATTGTAACCAATCAAATCAATTGCACCAGATTTAATGATTTTGTTGGAAGTATCAGGCCGGTCATTTGCAGTTGTAATTGGCCTGGTGGTATCCAAGCTATGCACAATACCAGCAAGTTCCGGTGCTAAACGAAGCGCGCTGGTATCGCTTTGCTGCGGTATTTCGTTGCCAATGCTCCAAATCATAACACTTGGATGGTTGCGGTCGCGCAAAATCTGGTCTTGCAAATCGCGTTTGTGCCATTCTTTGAAATACAAGTGATAATCGTATTTGGCTTTTTTAACTTCCCAGCAATCAAATGCCTCGTCCATCACAATAAAACCCATTTTATCGCAAAGGTCTAAAAGTTCTGGTGCGGGAGGATTGTGCGACGTGCGGAAACCGTTTACGCCCATTGCTTTTAAAATTTCAAGTTGGCGTTCTAAAGCGCGTACATTAAGTGCAGCACCCAAACTTCCCAGATCGTGGTGATCGCAAACGCCAAGAATCTTCATTGGTTTTCCGTTGAGGGAGAAGCCTTTATCTGCATCAAAATTGAAATAACGGATGCCGAGCGGTGTTTCATAATTATCGGAAACGGAATGGTCATCGGTAACTTTCGTCACAACTTTATACAAGTAAGGTTTCTCGACCGACCACAAATTGGGGTTGCTAACCGTAAATTCCTGCGATACTTCTTTTACCGAGTCTTTTATGGTGATGCCCGGCATGGTTTTCATCGTTACTATTTTGCCCGAAGCATCATAAATAATGTTGGTTAAAACAGCAGTTTGTAGCTTGCCGGTGTAATTTCTAACCGAAGTTTTTAAGCTGATGGTTGCCGATTCACTACTTACTTTTGGCGTGGTTACGAAAGTTCCCCAATGATCAACCGCGATTTTATTGTTGGTAACCAGCCAAACGTTGCGGTAAATGCCCGAGCCGGAATACCAGCGCGAATTAGGCTGGACTGAATTATCAACCTTAACCGCAATCACATTCTTTTTAGTGCCATAAAATAAGTATGGCGTTAAATTATAGCGGAAAGAAATGTATCCATTCGGGCGGAAACCAAGCAAATGTCCGTTAATCCAAACCTGACTTTTTTGGTAAACGCCGTCAAAATCAATCGAAATAATTTTTCCTTTTGAAGATTCTGGCAGTGAAAAAGTTTTGCGGTACCAACCAATTCCGCCAGGCAATGCGCCGCCTTCTGGTGTTGCCGGGTTTTCTTTGGCAAATTTTCCTTCGATGCTCCAATCGTGCGGCAGGTTTAGTTTTCGCCAGTTGGCATCGTTGAAAGTTGTGTTTTGTGCGTTGGGGACATCGCCTAAATTAAAAGTCCAGCCGTTGTCAAAATCAGCGGCCGATTGTTTTGTCTGGGCAAAAGTTTGCTGTAAGTTGAAAAAGTGTACCAGTACTACAACTAAAACGGATTTTAAATGATAAGTTTTCATAGGAGGTTTTAAGAAACGTAAATATCATATTTAAAAACTAAAGTTGGCATCAGCTTCCCGGCTAATTGGCTTTTTACTTTTTTTAGATTGCTAAAAGCAGTACTGTAATGCAAAAAAACTTATCGCTTTAAGTTTTTGATTTCCTTTTTAGATTGAATTTTTTTCCAACCTAAATTTCAATTGGCTATTTAGACTGCAACACCAGTTTTGCCGGAGGCAAGCCATCAGCCGTTGCAGTAAAGGTAATAGTACCTGGCTGCTCTTCGGATTTGATAATTGCCAATGCCAAACCGTAAAAAGCCTGGCGAAAATTTGCTTTAAACGGATCGTGGCTAATTGGGTCACCATTATCAACTCCGGCGATAGAAGCTTTTCCCTGCAAGGAAAAGTTGACCAGGTTAGTGGCACTTGGCACTAAGTTGCCCTCTTTATCTACTATCTTTACGGTTATAAAAGATAGATCGGTGCCGTCGGCTTTAATTAATTTTCGATCGGCAATAAGTTCAATACGCGCTGGCGCACCTGCAGTATGTATTTCTTTGGTCAGAACTGCTTTCCCATTTTTGCGTGATACTGCTTTCAAAGTGCCCGGTTCAAATTTTAACCGCCACATTACATGCAGGTCTTCGCCTGCTTTCTTCTTTACCCCTACAGATTTGCCGTTTAGAAAAAGTTCCACTTCATCTGCATTGTTGTAGTAAGCCCAAATATCTACCGTTTTGCCTGGCTGCCAGTTCCAATGCGGAAAAATATGGAGCACCGGCTTATCGGTCCACTCGCTTTGGTACATGTAATATTCATCTTTAGGAAAGCCGGCCAAATCTATCACGCCAAAAGAAGCACTGCGCGCCGGCCAGGTATAAGGTGTTGGCTCGCCGAGGTAATCAAAACCAGTCCAAATAAATAAGCCCGATATAAAATCCAGTTTTTTGACCACTTTCCAGGTTTCTTCATGTGTAGAACCCCAGGTAGAAGCTACATTATCATAAGCCGAAGTGGTGTAATCATCGTTCATCTTGCCTTTTTTCAAGTCTTCGCCGGCAATTGGCCAGCGGCGGATGCTATCCGAAGGCATATCATAATAGCCGCGGGTTGCCATGGCCGAAGTTGTTTCTGAAGCGATAAACTTGCCGCCGGGAAAACGTTTTGGGAAACTGGCGTAAAAGTTTTGATGGTAGTTGTAACCGATCAAATCAAAGGCGCCTGATTGAATGATGGTGTTTTTTTCCAGGTCCGGGTCATGATTGTTGCCGTTGAGGATTGGCCGAGTGGTGTCTAACCGGTGCACGATGTTGGCCAGGTCAGGCGCAATGCGAAAAGCAGATGTATCGCTTTGTTCGGGTATCTCGTTGCCAACGCTCCACATCATTATGCTTGGATGGTTGCGGTCGCGCAGAACCTGGTCTTGTAAATCCTTTTTATGCCATTCTTTAAAGTAGAGATGATAATCGTAGGTGGTTTTTTTTCTTTCCCAGCAATCAAAAGCTTCATCCATTACAATAAAACCCATTTTATCGCACAAATCTAAAAACTCCGGTGCGGGTGGGTTATGCGAAGTACGGATGGCGTTGCAACCCATCGTTTTTAAAATTTCTAATTGCCGTTCTGCAGCGCGGGTGTTAAAAGCAGCGCCTAAACTGCCCAGGTCGTGGTGCAGGCAAACGCCATAAATTTTCATTTGTTTTCCGTTGAGGGAGAAACCTTTGGCACTGTCAAAATTGAAATAACGGATGCCGAGCGGAGTTTCGTAAGTATCCGATACGGATTTTTCGTTGGTAACTTTCGATATGATTTTGTAGAGGTAAGGTTTTTCTACCGACCATAAGTTAGGGCTGTTTATCGTAAACTCCTGCGGTACTTCTTTTACCGAGTCTTTTATGGTGATGGCCGGAATGGTTTTGGTGAGGACAATCTTGCCCGAAGCATCATAAATAATAGTGGTTAAAACAGCATTTTGTGGTTTGCCGGTGTAATTTCTAATGGTTGTTTTTAAGCTGATGGAAGCCGAGTGCGCATTAACTTTTGGCGTTGTTACGAAAGTTCCCCAATGATCTACCGCTACTTTATTGGTTGTAACCAGCCAAACGTTACGGTAAATTCCCGAACCAGAGTACCAGCGCGAATTTGGCTGCGTGCTGTTATCAGCCTTAACCGCAATAACATTTTTCTGGTTGCCAAACTTGAGGTAAGGTGTTAATTCGTACCGAAAAGAAATATAACCATTTGGCCGGAAACCGAGATGATAGCCGTTTATCCAGACATCACTTTTTTGATAAACGCCGTCAAAATCAATATAAACTTGCTTTTTACGGCTGTTTTCTGGTAAAAAAAAGGATTTACGGTACCAGCCAACGCCGCCAGGTAACGCACCGCCCCTTGGTAAAGAAGGATTATCTTTACTAAACTTTCCTTCAATGCTCCAATCGTGCGGCAGGTTTAGTTTTCGCCAGCTTGCATCGTTAAAGGCAGGGTTTTTCGCATCGGGCATGTCGCCCAGGTTGAACTTCCAGTTCTGGTCGAACTCAATTTTATTGCCGCCTGATTGTGCTTTTGCAGATATTGAAACCACAAATAACAAGGCCAACGACCAGAAAGAAATTTTTTTCATATTTTTAGTTTAGGTTGATTACCCTGGCGGAACAACGCATAAGTTCTTAAATATCGTTTCCCATAGCTACAATCCGGTCAAATTCTTCTGCCTTTAACGCCATTACAGATAATCTTCCCTGCTTTACCAAACTGATATTTTCTAATTGCTTATCGGCTTTAATCTCGGCCAGCGTAACCGGTTTCTTAAATGCTTGTACCGGTTCCAGATCAACCACCACCCAGTTTGTATCTTCAGTGGTTGGGTCCTGATAATGTTCTTTAACAACTTTTGCAATACCAACTACAGCTTTATCTTCGTTGCTGTGGTAAAACAAAACCAGGTCGCCCTTTTTCATATCCCTTAAGTTGTTGCGCGCTTGGTAGTTTCGTACACCATCCCAAAAAGTACGTTTATCTTCATTAAATTTTTCCCAACTGTATTTATGCGGTTCGGATTTGACTAAGAAGCAGTTCATTTTTTATTTGTGATAAAGTATTAATTTATTCAACAAGGCCTCAAATTTATTTCATCTAAAAAGCTCTTCATTATTTCTTCTATCGAGAGGTTTTCTAATGCATACTTTCTGGATTTTTCGGCTATCCTTTTTATATTTTTAGTGCTTTCTAATATTGCATAATACAATTGTTCTGGATCTTCCGGGCTTACGACAACGCCAATATCATTATTCATAATAACATTATATAAAGTAGTTTGTGGCTTTGCAGTTGCAATTACACGACCGCCTACCGCTAATATTGTAGTTAGTTTGGAAGGCATTACTAAATCGCTTGCGTCCTCTTTTTGGATTATTAAATGAACATCAGCAATATTAAGAAAGTTATTAAAATCTTCTTCGGGTTGTAATGGGATAAAATGTAGATTAGGAATATTAGTTTTTCGGGCCTGATCAAGCAATCTAATTTTATAAGCCCCGTTACCGCAAATAATAAATTTTACACGGGGCATATTCTTAAACTTGTACGCCACATCTAAAATTGTTTCTAACCCTTGCTTTTCTCCAATGTTTCCAGAATATAGAACAATATGATCCGTGTCTAAAAAATTCCATTTTTGTCTTGTTAACAAATTGTTTTCGATTGGAAAAAACATTTCTGTATCCACCCAATTAGGAAAAGAAACAACATTAATGTCTCTTTTTAATTTGATCTTTCTGATCATTCCTTCCGAAATAGTGCTTACGTAATCTACCCTACCCAAGATAAAACTTTCAATCCTAAACATACATTTGATAACCCATTGATTCTTGATCAAACTTAACTGCTTAGCCAGGTCAATTTGTAAATCTTGGATGTGATAAATAATTCTGGTTTTTCTAAAAGTTCTATAAAATAAGGCTACAATACCTAAATGGAACGGTGGTGAAATAATAATAAAGGCATCGAACTTACTTTTAAACATTAGTTTTAAAAGTATGATTGAGGATGTTATTACAAATGATGCTTCCTGAATAATCCTGGTTAAGCCAGTTGGGTTTGAAGGAATGTACATTGGACATCGGTAAATAGTAAGCCGGCCGTTATCAAAAACTTCTTTTTTATAAAATCGATTTTTGTACGGACTTCCAACCTTCCACTCGGGATGAAAAGGAAAGGAGGTAATTACTGTGCATTCGATACCCTTTTTTACCATATAATCTACCATTCCCGCGGTGTATTTGCCCATTCCGGTTCTTTCTGGTGCGTAGTTTATCCCTTGCACTAATACACGTTTTTCAGAAAGCATATTTATTTTTTGGATTTATTAAAAATATCAGTTGTTGTAATAATTAAAGTAATTATATTGTAAGAGATTATTTTGAGTTTCTCATCGTCAAATTATAGCTGACATAAAATGAACCCGAATAGAACATTAATTAAACCAGAAGCTGCATCCAGAAAGAAAGTAATCGAAAAATCGTTGTACAGCAAAATATTTCAGCTTAAAATAAAAAGGATAACAGATATTTTATTCTCTTTGATGTTGTTGACTATTTTTTCCCCGTTAATGGCGGTTGTTTCATTATTAATATTTCTAACTTCTAAAGGCCCAATTTTATATACGAACAAACGTATTGGCTTATTTGGTCGACAATTTCATTGTTTGAAATTTAGATCGATGGTAACCGATCAATATTGCCGACAAGAAGATTTAGAATGTTTTACAGCAGCAAAAAACAAAGGGGTTTTGTTTAAAGTAAAACAAGATACACGCGTAACTTGGATCGGAAAAATAATCCGCAAAACGAGTATTGATGAACTTCCCCAATTATTTAATGTTTTGAATGGAGATATGAGCATTGTTGGCCCAAGGCCATTAGTTCCGTTTATGTTAAATGATTTAGAAGATTTTAACAGCATCCGATCTTTACTTAAACCCGGGATAACAGGAAAATGGCAAACCGAAAACCGGATAAACAATACAAGTGCACACTACATGATTGAACATGATCTGAATTATGTTGAGATGTATAGTTTGTTAGCAGATTTGAAAATACTTTTAAAAACCCCAAAAGTTGTTATCAGTACAAAAGGGGCGTATTAAGTTTTTAAATAGCTTAGTCTACAAAAAAACACAATGCTTTTTTTATCCCATAAAAATCAACATTACAATTTCTAAAGAAATAGAAAGAACACCAATTTTAACAGGGTAAAAGAAGCATCAACATGATCCAATATTAAAACAAGTTGCCTTAATATTCAAATTCGTTGTCCGGCATACCAATAGGTGCGCCGGGTGGCATATCCAATACTTCCGCAGGCTGAAATTTGCTCGGGTCCTTTTGAAACTCACTGATCTGCGATAATGCAAAATAAATAGCAGCTTTTTTCTTCGGCGTTGCGCTGATTAGATTACTGGACATCCATGTAGTCAACTCTGTTATTTTCAATAATGCTTCGCCGCGTACATTTTCACCAGCGCGGGTATTGGCAGCCAATTGCAATAGATATTTAAGGGTTAGGTTGTTCACCAGTATTTGCAGTTCACCTTTATAACCAGGCTCAATTTGGGCTTTCCAGGTTTTATCAATCAGCCTGTCTAAAACAGGCATAAATCCTGGCTGCTTACTGTCTCTGGACTGGTATTCGATCAATCTTGCTGCGCGTTGTGCATCCAAAAGATACGATAAAGTTGCACCGGCGGCAGTTTCGGCAGCACCAATCGGGTCGAAAGTTACGCCGGTATGTCCGCCAAAAGTTTCCACAGAAGCCGGATAACCAACCGGGCGAGGCGGAATTTTAGCAATCAAACCTTCGGGCAAAGCCAAAGCATCAGGCGTAATCGTGGAAAGCATGCCATCTACAGCGCGCCATTGTTCGGCCGGGTCAACCATCCGGGTTACAACTTCGCCATCGTTTTTTAAGGCGTGAGTGAAGTAAAGTCCGCCAATCGAACTGGCAACAGCTTCAATTTGGTAACGGTGCAACAGGTACATCGGCACTAAAACTTCTTCCAACGTTGCCATTGGAGCATCTTGTCGAATGGCTTTCTCCGAAAAATTATCTAAAATATGTCTGCGGATCAGCATCAATTTGTTTAGTTGATCGATTGCATTTACGCCATCGTCCCATTGATGCGATAAAGGATGCACCACGCCTGCAATATCCGGGATAAAAATATGACCTTGCGCCAGCGTTTCTTTCATGATCTTGTCCAGCGCGGCATCTTCATTTGTCCCCTTTGGAAAATCAGAATATCCCCAGGTAATTGCGCGCTTGTCCCAACTGCCAATACCTTTGGCATAAGCGTTAGAAACATCAATGCTACCGTCGGGTTTCATGCTGAAGCGGGGAAAAGGATAATCCATAACAGAAGCCCGGTCATGCGTACTGCTGGTATAATTATGGTACAAGCCGAGTGTGTGGCCAATTTCGTGTGCCGATAACTGCCGGATACGCGCCAAAGCCATTTGCTCTAATTGCTTGGAAACCGGCTTGCCATCCGTGTAAGGTTGAAGCAATCCTTCCGCAATCAGGTAATCCTGACGATGGCGATCTGAACCTAAAGTAACCACGCCTTTTATAATTTCGCCGGTACGCGGATCGGTGTAGGACGAGCCGTAAGAAAAAGCACGCTCCGGGCTGCCCGAACGGTTAACCCAGTTCACTACGTTGTAACGAATATCCATCGGGTCTGCTCCTTCGGGCAGCTCTTTCACCTGGAAAGCATTTTTATAACCCGCAGCTTCAAAAGCCTGGTTCCACCAAGACCCGCCTTCAATCAAAGCTTTTTTGATAGGTTCCGGTGCGCCGCGGTCAATGTAATATACAATTGGTTCAACCGGTTCGCTCATGGCTGCATTCGGGTTTTTCTTTTCTAAGCGATGCCGTGCCGTAAACTTTTTAAGCAGCGGTTCGGACATTGGCGAAGAAAAATCGTAATAGCTAAACGCGTTAAAGCCCGACCGTGGATCGAACTTCCGCGTTTTAAAATTTCCATCCGGCAACTCTACAAACGCCTGGTGCATCCGTACGGTTACGGCACTTGGATCGGCTGCAATACCTCCGCCACGGCCAAATCCGCCTCTGGCACTGCCGCCTGTAAAAGTGACCAATGCTTCAAACTCAGAATTCTTGGGGAAGTTCTTAGTATTGTCGATATAAATTGCCGAGCGGGTTTCATCCAAACGATAACTGCCGCCCGCGTTTCCGGCAGCACCGGCGCGGTTTCCGGCAGCGATAGCACTGCCTAAATTTCCCCTGCCTGTGCCCAGGTTATCGCCAATTTTCTGACTATCGCGGATTAGGAACGGCGTTAGGTCGATCAAAACACGGTCACCTTCCACTGCTACCGGCGAAAATCCCCATAAAACAGATTTGGCAAATGCATTTTCTACCGCCTTTTTTTCATCAGCGTTACCGTTAACAGAACGATAATTAGTAACAGGCTGAACTAAAAATACCTTCGGCCCAACCTTTGTAAAAGTGGTTATTACGGAAGATGACTGGCCGCGTTCTGGCCCGCCGTTGCCAACACCATCAATTAAAGAGCTGAAATACAAAAACTCTTTATTGAAATTATTGATTTCCAAGTAGATCCGGCCAGATTTTTCATCATAATAAAAAGTAAAAAAACCGACAAACTTTTTGGCATTTTGGGTGAAAGAAGCAATTGAAGCTGTCGGCCTGGTTTCAGCACTCCTGCCTGTGCCTTCCGCCGAAGCTGGCCTTGTTTGCGCGTTAGACAATCCGCTTAATGCAAGCATTGCGGCGATAATGGGTAAATAATATTTCATTTGAAGGGTTTTGGTGAGTTTTTTCTGATGTAAAAATCTAAGCTGTATTATTTGAAACCGACTGAAAAGAATACTATCCGTATTGAAGATTATCTTGCTACAATTAATACAAACTTTATTTATTTTTAGAAAAGTAGAAAAAATTATCAGGATTTAGGTTGACAAATGTTTATTAACAAAAATATTACTGTTTGATTTTGGGCTTAATGGATATATAATTAGATAGCATACTTCTTTTATCGGTATAAAATCAAGTAGCATTGGTTGCAACAAAAGTATTTTTGTAAAAAGATTTATTTAATTTGCAAAGAGTTGAAATTTCAACCAAGAAAATATTAATTGTAGAATCAACATAATTTCAATTTTCAAAATCCGATTATGAAAAAATTGTTACCAATTATAGTTTTTTATTTACTGGTTTCCAATTCAATCCAAGCACAACCAAACCAGCAAAAAGCAGAAGGTTTAGTAATAAATTATATCAAAAACAAAACAAATAAATCTAATTTTGATCCAAGTTTAAAATTCAATCCTATCCAAGTTTTAAGAAGTTCATTTTCGGAAACTACACAATACAAAGTTTACCAGCACAAGATTGATAGCTTGAAAATTGCAGGAAGAAAGATTGATGCAAAGATTGCCATGATGAAAACAACCGCCGAATTAGACCAAGCTAAAAAAGAAAGTTACAAACTTTCACACGAATTGGTTGCAACAAGCGACCAATTAATTGAGTTTATGACAACTTACAAAGGCAATCAAATTGGTTGGATGATCAAGAATGTTTACCGCAATAAAACTGTAAGGAAGAAAACTTTTTATTTAAATTTCGAACTGACGAAAGTAGATTCAGTTAGATGATTTCTAAGAATTATTTGCTGTGTTGTCATTTCGACCAAAGGGAGAAATCTTCTTTAAATATGATACGTCGCTTTGAAGACGATTCCTCTCTTCGTTCGGAATGACAAAATGGATCAAAACAACAATACTGTTTTTATCAGCAAAAAATTAAAGATTGATCAACAGCAAATACTAAAATAGTATATCTTTGAAAACTTTTTTGATAATGCCCGGGTGGCGAAATTGGTAGACGCACCACTTTGAGGGGGTGGCGTCCGAAAGGATGTAGCGGTTCGAATCCGCTTCCG
Organism: uncultured Mucilaginibacter sp.; assembly: GCA_964657505.1. Classification (GTDB taxonomy): domain Bacteria; phylum Bacteroidota; class Bacteroidia; order Sphingobacteriales; family Sphingobacteriaceae; genus Mucilaginibacter_A. Next base: position 711 of record CAZZVO010000126.1, on the reverse strand, counting down.
GGCACTTCAATTTAAATCTTAAATCTCCAATTGCAAACCATCATAAGCCAATTGGATATTTGCAGGCAAACTTGCAGAAACATCTTTATGTTTACCCAAACGGTGACTGATGTGTGTAAAATAAGTTGTCTCCGCCCCTATTTTTTCGGCAAAAGCAATGGCTTCATTTAAGGTAAAATGTGAAATGTGTTTTTCTTTTTGCAAAGCATTCAAAATTAATATTTTACTGCCTTTTATTTTTTCGGTTTCTGCTTCTGATACTGTTTTTGCATCCGTAATATAAGTGAAATCTTTAATTCGGAAACCTAACACCGGCAACTTGTAATGCATCACTTCAATTGGAATCATGTTAATGCCAGCCGCTGCAAAAGGTTCAAGGCCAATTGTTTTTAAGTTGATCTGTGGGATTCCCGGATATTGGTAATCACTAAAAATATAAGAAAACTCAAGCTTTAAAGCAGCTTGCACGCGCAGGTTTGCGAACACATCAATAGCAGAATTTTGAAAGTAATTGAACGCACGGATATCATCCAAACCTGCAACATGGTCTTTATGTTCGTGCGTAAAAACTACGGCTTCCAAATGCTTCACTTTTGCCCGCAACATTTGGTAACGAAAATCCGGTCCGGTATCAATAACAACATTTTTTCCTTGGTTTTCTAATAAAATAGAAGAACGCAAGCGATTGTCGTGTGGATCTGCAGAAGTACA
>CAZZVO010000125.1:0-11481 GCA_964657505.1 uncultured Mucilaginibacter sp. | reverse complement strand
TTGTATAAGTAAGTTCTTCCTGATGTTGGTACACCTGCTTTAGCAACCCATTCTTCTACTTCCTGGTGTGATGCACCATCGAAAATTGGTGTAGCAAACTTCATCCCAAGTTCTTTTCCAGCCCAGCCTAAAACAGTCTCGTAAATCTGCCCTAAGTTCATCCTCGAAGGCACACCCAGTGGGTTTAAAACAATATCTACTGGTGTTCCGTCCGCAAGAAATGGCATATCTTCATCACGAACAATACGGGCAACAATACCTTTATTACCGTGACGGCCAGCCATTTTATCACCAACCTTTAGCTTGCGTTTTTTAGCTATGTAAACTTTAGCCATTTGAACAATGCCGGAAGGCAACTCATCACCTACGCTAATCGCAAACTTATCACGACGATATGCACCTAACTCTTCATTAACTTTAATGTTAAAGTTGTGAAGAAGGGTTTTTATCATTTCGTTTTTGTCGTCATCAGTTGTCCATTTAGTCGGGTTGATATTGTTGTAATCTAACTCAACTAAGATCTTCTGAGTAAACTTAACCCCTTTGGCAACAAGTAATTCTTTATAAACATTAAAAACGCCTTGCGAAGTTTTACCGTTTACAATCTCGAAAAGCTTCTCGATCAAAGAGTTTTTAAGGTCTTTGATATTTTTATCGTGTTTGTTATCCAATTTCTCCAGTGCACTTTTTTCTTCTTGTTTAGAAGTTTTCTTTGCTCGGGAAAATAGTTTGGTATCAATTACAACACCTGCAATTGAAGGAGGTGTTTTTAACGAAGCATCTTTTACATCACCGGCTTTGTCTCCAAAGATGGCGCGTAATAGTTTTTCTTCCGGTGAAGGATCAGATTCGCCTTTCGGTGTAATCTTACCAATTAAAATATCACCTTCTTTAACTTCTGCACCAACCCGAATAATGCCATGCTCATCCAAATCTTTAGTTGCTTCTTCAGAAACGTTAGGAATATCTGGCGTCAATTCCTCTTCACCACGTTTTGTATCACGTACTTCTAACTCAAATTCTTCGATATGAAGAGAAGTAAAAATATCTTGAGATACTACACGCTCTGAAATCACAATCGCATCCTCAAAATTATAACCTTGCCAAGGCATAAAAGCAACTTTCATGTTACGTCCCAAGGCAAGTTCGCCATCTTGTGTTGCATAACCTTCACAAAGTACTTGTCCCTTTTCAACCCTCTGACCTTTTTTAACAATTGGTTTTAAATTGATCGTTGTACTTTGGTTAGTTTTCTTAAACTTGATTAAACGATAAGTTTGCGTGTCGCCCTCAAATGAAACCAAACGGTCATCGTAATTACGGTCGTACCTAATTTTAATTTCATTTGCATCCACGTATTCTACAACGCCATCTCCTTCTGCATTAATCAAGGTACGTGAATCTTTTGCCACGCGGCCTTCCAAACCAGTACCTACAATAGGTGCTTCTGGTCGTAACAATGGCACAGCTTGGCGCTGCATGTTAGAACCCATCAATGCACGATTGGCATCATCATGCTCCAAAAACGGAATCAACGAAGCCGCAATAGAAGTAATTTGATTTGGGGCAATATCCATGTAATCTAACCTTTCAGGCTCAATTACCGGAAAATCTCCTTCGAAACGTGCTTTTACACGAGGTGTATCAAAATTACCTTTTTCGTCATAGTGTGCGTTTGCCTGAGCAATGGTTTTGCCGTCTTCATCTTCTGCTGACAAATAAATTACCGGTTCATCAACAGACACTACTCCGTTTACCACTCTTTTATATGGTGTTTCGATAAAACCAAGATTATTGATTTTAGCATGTACACATAAGGAGGAAATCAAACCGATATTTGGTCCTTCCGGTGTTTCGATTGTACATAAACGACCGTAGTGCGTATAGTGCACATCACGTACTTCAAAACCTGCGCGTTCGCGGGATAAACCACCTGGCCCAAGCGCTGATAAACGGCGTTTGTGCGTAATTTCTGCTAATGGATTGGTCTGATCCATGAACTGAGACAACTGGTTGGTACCAAAGAACGAATTGATTACTGAAGATAAAGTTCTCGCGTTAATTAAGTCAGTTGGAGTAAATACTTCGTTATCACGAATGTTCATACGTTCACGAATCGTACGAGCCATCCTGGCTAAACCAACACCAAACTGCGCATATAACTGCTCGCCTACTGTACGAACGCGACGGTTAGACAAGTGATCAATATCATCAACTTCAGCTTTAACATTAATCAACTTGATTAGATATTTTACGATTGCAATAATATCCTGTTTCGTTAAAACTTTAGTTTCATAAGAAGTGTCCAGTTTTAACTTGCGATTGATACGATAGCGTCCTACATCACCTAAATCATATCTCTTGTCAGAGAAAAATAAGCGGTCAATAATACCACGCGCTGTTTCTTCATCAGGTGGTTCCGCATTACGTAACTGCCTATATATGTGTTCTACCGCTTCTTTTTCAGAATTGGAAGTATCTTTTTGTAGTGTGTTGTATATAATGGTATAATCACCACTGGTTGAAGCATCTTCTTTATTTAGGATAATACTTTTTACGCCAGCATCAATGATTAAATCGATATGGTCATCATCTAAAACAGTTTCACGTTCAAGGATAATCTCGTTTCGATCAATTGAAACTACTTCACCTGTATCCTCGTCTACAAAATCTTCAACCCATTTTTTTAGAACCCTCGCAGCAAGCTTGCGGCCGATGTACTTTTTTAGGCCAGATTTGCTCACTTTCACTTCATCTGCCAGTTCAAACAATTCCAATATATCTTTATCAGAATCGTAACCAATGGCGCGAAGTAACGTAGTAACAGGAAATTTTTTCTTCCTGTCGATGTAAGCGTACATAACGTTATTAACATCTGTCGCAAATTCGATCCACGAACCTTTAAAAGGGATAACACGAGCCGAGTATAATTTAGTTCCGTTAGTGTGACGGCTTTGGCCAAAAAACACACCTGGCGAACGGTGTAACTGAGAAACAATTACACGCTCTGCACCATTGATAACAAAAGTTCCCTTTGGTGTCATATATGGGATAGTTCCCAGATATACATCTTGAACAATCGTTTCAAAATCTTCGTGCTCTTCGTCGTTACAAGACAAACGAAGCTTGGCTTTTAGAGGAACACTATAAGTTAACCCGCGTTCGATACATTCTCGAATGTCGTAACGTGGCGGATCAATAAAATAATCCAAAAACTCTAAGACGAAGATGTTTCTGGAGTCGGAAATAGGAAAGTTCTCTGCGAAAACTTTAAACAGACCTTCTTTATGGCGATTGTCTGAAGTAGTTTCTAATTGAAAAAATTCCTGAAAAGATTGTAATTGTACATCCAGAAAGTCAGGGTAATCAATAACATGCTTACTGGTTGCAAAATTTACTCTTTGATTATTTTTGTTTGCCAAGGGATTAATTTTTTAGTTTATGAATAAACTTTCACTTGTTTGATTAAAGTTGTTTCCTGAACTTCAAACAAAAATGGGTGTGTTATAAACAACAATAGACCCCGGCCAAAACAGGCCGGAGTCTTAAATTATGAATAGGGTGTGTTGGATTACTTAACCTCAACAACTGCTCCTGCTTCTTCCAACTGTTTTTTTAGTGTTTCTGCTTCTTCTTTAGTAACACCAGTTTTTATTTCTTTCGGTGCTCCGTCAACTAAATCTTTAGCTTCTTTCAACCCAAGGCCAGTTAAGTCTTTCACCAATTTTACCACTGCCAATTTAGCACCGCCAGCTTCTTTCAAAATAACATCAAATGCTGTTTTTTCTTCTACAGCAGCGGTAGCATCTCCGCCAGCAGCAGGACCTGCAATTGCAACAGCAGCGGCTGCTGGTTCAATACCATACTCATCTTTTAATATCTGAGCTAACTCGTTAACTTCTTTTACTGTCAAGTTTACCAATTGCTCAGCAAACGCTTTTAAATCTGCCATTTTATTTAAAATTTTAATTTTTAATGCTTTGTAATAAATTCAGAACTTCAGGTGTCTGTTAACCTCTTTCCTGTAATGTTTTAACTACGCCTGCCAATATATTTCCACCTGATTGTAAAGCAGAGATAACATTTTTAGCAGGGGATTGTAACAAACCGATAATTTCTCCAACTAATTGTTCCTTAGACTTAAGGTTAACTAAAGCATCCAACTGATTGTCACCAATAAAAAATGATGACTCGATGTATGCAACTTTTAAAAGTGGTTTGTCACCTGTTCTTCTTAGTTCTTTAATTAACTTAGCCGGAGCAGTACTTGATTTAGAGAACATTACTGATGATGAACCTTTCAAGGAATCGTACATCGGTGTGAAATCTCCACCAATCGCTTCAACTGCTTTTTTTATTAGTGAATTTTTAGCAACCTGGATTTTAATATCACTTTCGAAACATTTTCTGCGGATATTGTTAACTTTTGCTACGGTAAGATTAGAAGTGTCTGTAATATAAAAATTACCGTATTCTTTAATCTGCGCTGCAAGTGCGTTAACTACTTCGTATTTTTCTTCTTTCTTCATGATTAAATACCTGCTACTGATTTAGTTTCTATTTCTATACCTTTAGACATTGTAGAAGAAAGATGAATACTTTTAAAGTAAGTACCTTTTGCTGAAGATGGTTTTAATTTTGAAATTATTTGGATAACTTCCATTGCATTGTCGAAAATTTTATCCGGAGAAAAAGAAACTTTTCCTATAGATGCATGTACGATGCCTGTTTTATCTACTTTAAAATCAATCTTACCAGCCTTAACTTCTGTTACCGCTTTGCCAACTTCCGGTGTTACTGTACCAGATTTTGGGTTTGGCATTAAGTTACGCGGACCTAAAATACGGCCTAACTTACCTACTTTTGCCATAACACTTGGCATGGTGATGATGATATCCACATCTGTCCAGCCACCTTCAATCTTGGTTATGTACTCATCCAAGCCTACGTAATCTGCTCCCGCCGCTTTAGCTTCTTCTACCTTATCAGGTGTACACAAAACTAAAACCCGAACAGTTTTACCGGTTCCGTGAGGCAAAGTAGCAATACCACGAACCATTTGATTAGCCTTACGTGGATCAACCCCTAAACGTACATCAATATCAACTGATGAATCAAATTTAGTAGTTGTTATTTCCTTTACTAAAGAAGCAGCTTCCTGCAAAGAATATAACTTGTTCGCCTCAATCTTGGAAAGTGCTGCTTTTTGATTTTTTGTTAATCTAGCCACTGTCTTAAATTGAATTTAATTTATTAATTATTCCAGGGTGCATTACCATTAACGGTAATCCCCATACTGCGAGCTGTGCCAACTACCATTTTCATTGCTGATTCTATGGTGAAGGCATTTAAATCAGTCATTTTATCTTTTGCGATCGTTTCAACTTGATCCCAAGAAATGTTCGAAACCTTCTTGCGGTTTGGTTCAGCAGATCCACCTTTTAAACCTGATGCTTCCAACAATTGGACTGCTACAGGAGGTGTTTTAATGATAAACTCGAATGATTTGTCAACATAAACAGTAATAACAACAGGTAATACTTTACCTGCCTTGTCTTGTGTACGCGCATTAAACTGCTTGCAAAATTCCATGATGTTTACCCCTTTTGCGCCCAATGCAGGACCAATTGGAGGTGATGGATTTGCAGCGCCGCCTTTTACTTGTAACTTGATTAGTGCACCGACCTCTTTTGCCATTTTACTATTTTATTTAACAACAAATGTTATAATGTGGAAGCAATGTAACATTTAAGCTTTTATGTATTTTCTATAATTAAGGCTGATGCTTGTAATTAAACATCATACTGTTTTTACCTACTCTTTTTCTACTTGCATATAGTTCAGTTCTAGCGGGGTACGCCTTCCAAAAATCTTAACCATAACTTTTAATTTCTTTTTCTCTTCGTTGACCTCTTCGATTACCCCATTAAAACCATTAAAAGGACCGTCCATTACTTTAACGTTTTCTCCAGCATAATAAGGAACACTCATTGTTTCTGCCTGAACAGTCATTTCATCAACTTTACCTAATATTCGGTTTACTTCAGCCTGACGAAGTGGTACCGCATTTCCTGCCTTATCCCCTAAAAAACCAATTACACTGTTAGTATTTTTGATAATATGTTCCATCTCACCATCTAACATAGCTTCAATCAGGACATACCCTGGAAAGTAATTGCGCTCTTTAGGTATTTTTTTTCCTTCCCGCATCTGGTAGTATTTTTCCATAGGAATTAATACTTGCGGAATTTGATGTGCAATACCTAAACGGTTTACCTCTGCTTCTATATACTGTTTAACTTTTTTTTCTTTTCCGCTGATGGCCCTAACTACATACCATTTCAATTGATCGCTCATATTCAAATATTATGCAAGTGATTTGTAGAAATACTTGAGTAAATTACCAACAGATTCATCCATCGCTAAAATAATCAAAGCAATAATTATGGCAGCAATCAGTACTAAAACCGCACTATTTTGAAGTTCCCCCCAAGTTGGCCAGGTTACTTTTTGTGTTAATTCTATGTAAGACTCTTTAACGTATTCAGTTACTTTAGCCATTCTGTTACTTTATCTTTCTATGCACGGGCACAAGGATTCGAACCCTGATCAAAGGTTTTGGAGACCTCTATTCTACCATTGAACTATGCCCGTTTATTATAAGAAAACATAAGCCCGAATAAACGAGCTTATGTTTCCTAATTAACCTTTTAAATTTTATTTCAAAATTTCAGTTACCTGACCGGCACCTACTGTTCTGCCACCTTCACGGATTGCAAAACGCAGACCTTTTTCCATTGCAATGGCGTTGATCAATTTAACTGTAATTGTAACGTTATCGCCTGGCATTACCATTTCTACGCCTTCTGCTAATGAAATCTCACCAGTTACGTCCGTTGTACGGAAATAGAATTGCGGACGGTATTTGTTAAAAAATGGTGTGTGACGACCACCTTCTGCTTTCGACAAAACGTAAACCTCAGCTTTAAAATCAGTGTGAGGTGTTACAGAACCTGGTTTGCAAATAACCATACCACGACGGATAGATTCTTTTTCAATACCACGTAACAATAAACCTACGTTATCACCAGCTTCACCTCTATCCAAAATCTTACGGAACATTTCAACGCCAGTAACAGTAGATTTTAAATTCTCTGCACCCATTCCTAAAATGTCAACTTGCTCACCTGAGTTGATTATTCCACGCTCAATACGACCTGTAGCAACAGTACCACGACCGGTAATTGAGAATACATCTTCTACTGGCATTAAGAAAGGAAGCTCAGTTAAACGCGGTGGAATAGGAATTTGTGTATCCACAGCATCCATTAATTCCATAATCTTTTCAACCCATTTTGGCTCTCCGTTCAATCCGCCTAAAGCCGATCCTTGGATAACTGCAATGCTATCACCTGGGTAATCATAGAAAGATAACAATTCGCGAATTTCCATCTCTACTAATTCAAGTAATTCGGGATCGTCAACCATATCAACTTTGTTCATGAAAACAACAAGAGAAGGCACACCTACCTGACGAGCCAAAAGAATGTGCTCACGAGTTTGTGGCATTGGACCATCTGTTGATGCAACAACAATAATTGCTCCATCCATCTGCGCAGCACCTGTAACCATGTTTTTCACATAATCCGCGTGACCCGGACAGTCAACGTGTGCATAGTGACGAAGTGCTGTAGAATATTCTACGTGTGCTGTATTAATTGTAATACCACGTTCTTTTTCTTCAGGAGCAGAGTCAATTGAATCAAAAGACCTGGCTTCTGAAAAGCCTTTATCAGCTAAAACTTTAGTGATAGCTGCGGTAAGAGTAGTTTTGCCGTGGTCAACGTGACCAATAGTACCGATATTTAAGTGCGGTTTACTTCGGTCAAATTTTTCTTTTGCCATGATTTTCTATATTGTTATTAGGTTAATTAACTTTTTTGTACACTATTAATAATGCGAGCCAACGATGGGACTTGAACCCATGACCTCTTCCTTACCAAGGAAGTGCTCTACCGCTGAGCTACGCCGGCTTTTTTTACGATTAATGATTACGAATTCGTACTTCGTCAATCGTAGCTCGTAATTTTTATGAGCGGAAGACGAGGTTCGAACTCGCGACCTATAGCTTGGAAGGCTATCGCTCTACCAACTGAGCTACTTCCGCTTAAAATAAATTGTGGGGGGAGAAGGATTCGAACCTTCGTAGCCGAAGCAACGGATTTACAGTCCGTCCCATTTGACCGCTCTGGTATCCCCCCATTTTAAAAAGAGAAAATATTTACTCGATTTAAGAGCCTCCTATCGGGATCGAACCAATGACCTACTGATTACAAGTCAGTCGCTCTACCAGCTGAGCTAAGGAGGCAGTATCTATAAAAAAAGAACAAATCCTATTTGATAATGCACCAATTGTACACCTTCCAAAACGGATTGCAAATCTACACTTTTTATACATCGAACAAAACTTTTTACAAAAAAAAGTCGACAAAGTATTTTGCCGACTTTTTAGCTATGAATTTACACTTTAAAGCACCTAAATATCATTATTTATAACCTCTTTAAAAGAAGTTTCATGTGCACGTATCTTTTGTTTGTGTTTTTCTAATTGTTTCCGCAAACTCTCAATTGCCAGGTCAGTTGCTTCCTCAAAAGTTTTACATTGTTCTTTTGCAAATAATTGGTTGCCGGGAATGATTAATTTAATCTCAGAAACCTTGTTCGCTTCATCCTCCACTTTTTCCAGCTTTAAATAAACTTCCCCACTAATAATCTGATCAAAAAACTGATCTAACTTATTCGCCTTTTTCTGGATAAAATCTACCAATTTACTATCAGCAGTAAAATGTATTGCCTGAACTGTAATTTTCATTGTTCCTCCTTTTTTATGCCTTTGGATGGGCTTGTTTATAAATCAATTTTAACCTCTCTACTGAATTATGCGTGTAAACTTGTGTTGCACTCAAACTTGTATGGCCTAAAAGTTCTTTAATGGCATTTAGATCTGCACCGTTATTTAGAAGCGATGTTGCAAACGTATGCCGAAGTACGTGTGGACTTCTCTTATCTTGTGTTGTGATATAACTCAAATATTTTTGCACAATACGATAAATCAGTTTCGGATAAGCATCTCTACCAGTATGGGTAACGATTAATTTTAAAGAAATGTTATTAAAATTTTCACTTTTCTTAACACTAAGGTATTCTTTAGTTAATATCGACAGCTCTTTATTTAGCGGCACAATCCGTTCTTTGCTTCTTTTACCTACTATTTTTATAGCACTTTCATACCAATTAATGCTTGATTCTGTTAAACTTAGTAGTTCTGCAAGCCGCATGCCTGTCCCAAAAAGCATTTCAATAACTAATTTATCTCGTATCCCCATAAAGCTGTTTTCAAAAAGATTTTCACTGTCTAACAACTGCGATACCTTTTCTTCACGAATAACCACAGGGAGTTTTTTTGCCAGTTTAGGGCTTTGGATTTTAGCCATCGGGTTATCTGCAATTAGCTTTTCGCGGACTAAAAAACGGAAGTAGGTTTTTAAGGAAGAAATTTTACGGTTTACAGAACGGGCATCAGTTTTATGATCCAGGAGATGGACAACCCAGTTTCGTATTAAAAAAACATCGGTAAAAGAAGCATCAGCATCTTGCTTAATAAATTCAAAAAACTGCAATAAGTCAGTTTTATAAGCAATTAACGTATTGGGCGAGATACGTTTTTCGTGTTGGAGATAACTGTAAAAACGGTCTAAATGCATAAAACTATTTGCCTCTTCTTAATATGAAGGTACAAATAGTTTTATAGAAGATTAAGGATTAATAAACCTTAAAAAATTTATATGTTGTCGGCAAACATATTTTGTTTATAAACAGCATGTTTAACAACATTTCTGCGGGTTACCGATCTTTTTTCGTAAGCCTGACGACTGCGAAGTTCTCTTAAAACACCAGTTTTTTCAAATTTCTTTTTGAAACGTTTCAGCGCTTTATCTAAAGATTCGCCGTCTTTTACATTGATAATAATCATAGTTCCTACAATACCTCCTTTCAGGGAGGGCAAATGTAAGTAAAGATTTGAAATTTAAATAGATAATTTTTAAATGTTTAATTTGATCAAACCACTGCGCTTAAAAGTTACAATATCAACAGTAACTATTGTACTATATTTGACTGATTAGAAATAAAAGTATCAGTTTTATTTCTTTAGGCACAATAATTATATATGAAAAAACTTTTCCTACTACTCCTGATTTCGCAAAAGCTTTTCGCACAAAACGTTGATCGTTCCACAAAACACGAATTCATTATAAAAAACTTCAAAACAGAAAGCGGCGTAACTTTGCCAGAAGCACATATTATTTATGGAACTTACGGCCATTTAAATGCTGCACACAATAATGTTGTGCTGCTACCTTCCCATTATATGGCCAATCACCGTGGTTACGAATGGCTGATTGGCTCTGGCCGCGCCTTGGATACCGCTAAGTTTTTCCTGGTTGCAACAGAATTATTCGGCAACGGCCACTCCTCTTCCCCAAGCAACACCCCAGAACCTTTTCACGGCCCGCGGTTTCCGGTCATGAATATCCGCGACAATGTAACTGCCGTTCATCAACTGCTAACTCAAGATTTAAAAGTTACGCATTTACGTGCTATTATTGGTTTTTCGATGGGCGCGCAACAAGCCTTTCAATGGGCGGTAAGCTTTCCTATTTTTGCCGATAAAATTGTGGCTACTTCGGGTACGGCAAAAACTTATCCTCATGGAATTGTCCGCTTGGAAGGACAAATTGCGGCCTTAACTGCAGATGCCGCTTTTAAAGATGGAGATTACACTTCTCCTCCAACCAAAGGATTAGAAGCTTTTGCAACTGTTTGGACAGCCTGGCTTTACTCGCAAGAATGGTGGCGAAAAGAACTTTGGCGCGCAACTGCCCCGGCCGGTACTACGTTTGAACAAATACTGAATAACTACCGAAAACATTTTATTCCCGGTGCCGATGCGAACGACCTGATTTTGCAAATGCATACCTGGGAACAACATAACGTTGGCAATTCGCCCGGTTTTAACGGCGATGTAGAACGTGCATTGCGTTCTATTAAAGTTCCGTTTTTGTATATGCCTTCAGAAACTGATCTATATTTTCCAATTGGAGATGCAAAATATGAGGAAGCATTTATTCCCGGCGTTAAATTTATGCCCATTCCTTCTTTGTGGGGACACACGGCCGGAGCTGGAAGTAATCCCGCAGATTTAAAATTTCTGAATGATAATATTGCCCATTTCTTGAACAATTAAACTTGCTTTTTAGATGCTTCTTTTATCACCTAAAAATTAAATACGGTTCGATTTTGCGCAAAACATCATCATTTAAAATAGCTACATTTTTCAAATCGTTTATTGCTGAGTAATTCCCGTGCTGCTTTCTGTACTGAATAATAGCGTTCATCTGTTTAAAAGTGAGGTACGGATTG
>CAZZVO010000124.1:0-11497 GCA_964657505.1 uncultured Mucilaginibacter sp. | reverse complement strand
AAAAAACAAATAAAAAGTTTATTAAACGCTTTCAATACCTCGAACAAAAAGCCAAAGAAAACGGCCGGGAATTGCAGGATATGACTTTGGCGGAAATGGATGTTTATTGGAACGAAGCGAAGAAGATTTAGTTGGGTGATGCTATTTTTATCGGCATAAATATTAAAGGATTTTGTAGTTTTATTAAATAACAGTTAAAGCTTTTTTTAAGTCTTAAATTGTGAAATGAGAAAACTGATAACTTTTATACTGCTTATTTTACTGTTTAATCCGTTTGGATTACTTTCTCCCTTTTTTAAATTTACGGGTAGTTTTTTTACGGATTTGTTGCTTAAACATTATGGACAAACAACAAAGGCAATAATTATCGACGAAATAAATTATACAAACCCAGCATCTCGAACTTTCGGAGTTTCTCACTCCTATTTATTTAAGGTAGATGGAAAAAAGTATAAAAATGATCCAGAAGATACTACGCTTAAAATTGGAGATACAGTTCAAGTAGAATATTATAAAAATGATCCAAGCGTTAACAAACCTCTACATCCAAAACAATAAAGCGTTTTACTCTATCATTCATGCTTAAAAATCTACTCTTCCTTACTGTTTTTATCGGCATAAACCTTACAACTTTTGCGCAGCATAAAAACCGAAAAAGCAAAACAGATTACTTTCCACCTCCCGGAAGCTGGCAACATCAAACGCCGCAGCAATTGGGTTTAAACGCAGATAGTTTACGTGCGGCTATTGATTTCGCCATCGAAAACGAAGCGAAAGAACCACGGAATATGGAAATTTCGCAAGCTCTTTCTTTTGGAAAAGAACCTTTTGGCGAAGGCATCGGTCCTTTTGCAGAACGTGGCGATCCAACTGGAATCATCATTTATAAAGGAATAATTGTGGCCAAATGGGGCGATCCTTCGCGCGTGGATATGACGCATAGTGTTACCAAAAGCTTTCTTTCTACAGTTGTTGGTTTGGCGGTTGAAAAAGGTTTGATAAAAAGCGTGCAGGATTCGGTTTACAAATATGTGCCGCCGATAGAAGTTTACAATCCAACGGAAATCAATCGCCCGGCAGAAGATTTAGGCAAGCCGCAAATGTTGTATCCATTTGCTTCTCCGCACAATAAAAAACTAACCTGGGAAGTGATGCTGCGCCAAACCAGTGATTGGGAAGGCACACTTTGGGGCAAACCAGATTGGGCCGATCGTCCACAAGGAAATGCCAGCGAATGGATCAATCGCCCAAGAAATGAACCCGGAACAGTTTGGAAATACAACGATACACGCGTAAACGCACTTGCTTTGGCAGCAACAAATGTGTGGCGACAACCGCTGCCAAAAGTTTTAAAAGAATACATTATGGATCCGATTGGCGCATCCAACACCTGGCGCTGGTACGGCTACCGTAATTCCTGGATTGTGCTGGACGGACAAGCGGTACAATCTGTAAGCGGCGGCGGACATTTTGGCGGCGGCATGTTTATCAATGCTTACGATATGGCACGTTTTGGCCTGCTAACTTTGCACCGCGGCAACTGGAACGGCAAACAATTAATTGCCGAAAGTTGGGTAAAACAAGCGTTAACGCCAACCACGGCCAACACGGGTTACGGTTACATGAACTGGTTTTTAAACACCAATAAAAAACTGCTTCCGCACGCGCCAGCTTCGGCTTTTGTGCACATTGGCAATGGCAATAATATTATTTATGTTGATCAGGAGCATGATCTGGTAATAGTTGTCCGCTGGATTCAAACCAAAGGAATGGACGGCACGGTTGCAAAAGTGCTTGCTTCTTTTAAGCGGTAAAATTTATGAGAATCAGAATTATAAAATTGTAAATTCATCTCAACTTTTAACCTAACCCGCATCTGATCATGAATCCCTCAAAAAAAATTAAGATTATTTACTGGACAACAACCATCATTATTTTTCTTTTTGAAGGCGTACTACCCGCGCTTACATCACAGTTGGAAATGGCTAAAGAAGGTATACGGCACCTCGGTTATCCTGCATATTTTGGCGTTGCGCTAACTGTTTTTAAAGTTATCGGATCGATACTTTTAATTTTACCTAATATTCCTTCGAGAGTAAAAGAATGGACTTATGCCGGTTTCGCTTTTGATTTTATTTTCGCCGCAATCAGTAACGCGGCTGTTGATGGCTTTAAACCGGGTTTGCTGTTGCCTGTTGCATTTTTAGGTTTACTGATAGCTTCGTATTTGAGCCGACAAAAACTTATTAATCAAGAATTTGCCAGTAAAAAAAATACTTCTTTTATCGGGTAAAATTTGAGTAAATAAACTAACCAAATTATACTGTTTTCAACGGATGAAAATTGCTGTAGCTTCTCCCCCAATCCCAAATTCTCTGAAAGATGGTTTATATTGGTTAGAAAAGCTTTCTGCGGAAGCTGCCAATCTAAATGCCGCAATTATCTGCTTCCCGGAAAGCTTTTTGCCCGGTTATCCCGGGATGCCTTATCCGCTTGAAGACCGAGAAAAAGACCGGTTAAAGGAAGCATTGGATGTAGCGTGTAAAATTGCTTCGGCACAAAATATTGCTATCATTTTGCCAATGGACTGGTACGAAGATGATTTGCTTTTGAACGTAGCACAAGTAATTTCTGCGGAAGGAAAAATATTAGGTTATCAAACTAAAAACCAGTTAGACCCAACAGAAGACGAGATTTGGACTGCTGGCAAAACCCGACAATTATTTGAAATAAACGGATTAAAATTCGGCATCACAATTTGTCATGAAGGTTTTCGCTACCCCGAATCTGTACGTTGGGCAGCGCAAAATGGTGCACACATTGTTTTTCATCCGCATTTTTCTGGTGGCGATCAACAAGGCGTTGCGTTAACAGAATTTCTTCACCCCAAAAACCCTTACTACGAAAAAGCCATGATGATGCGGGCGTTGGAAAATACGATTTACTTTGCCAGTTCCAATTACTCATCAAAATACACAGAATCTGCCAGTGCCGTTTTTGCACCTGATGGAAAATGTGTGGTAAACGAAGCTTATGGCCGAACCGGAATTATTGTAGCTGATATCGATCTAAATTTGGCGACTGGTTTGCTGGCAAAACGTTTCAAAAATGAGTTGTATAAAAATGTGTAAAATGATTGCGGAGTTAAAACGGAACTGTGCTTTCTTTCAACAATGAAAAGCTTTTTCTACCAGCAAAAAAATGTAGAAGCCTTGCTGGAGGCAATTTGTGGTTTTCTCGTGGTGCTGCTTTTTACCAACTACAGCGGAATCGGCGTTTCGCCAGATTCGGTTGCTTATACATCTGTTGCCCGTAACCTAAACGCTGGCATTGGAATGGTGGAATTTAGCAGAAAAACGCTGGTTGAATTCCCCGTAATGTTTCCCGTTTTTTTGGGTTTGGTGATGTTCGTTTCCCGCCTCGACCCTATTGTTTCTGCACCTTACGTAACTGGTTTTTTATTTGCGAGTGTCATTTTTTGCAGCAGTTATTTGATTGATACTTTCAACTTCCAATCAAAATGGTACAAATATCTAATCCTGGTTGCCATAATTTTTTCTCCTTCCCTACTTGAAATTTACACTTACCTCTGGTCGGAAACGCTTTTTATTTTACTGGCCATGCTTTTCCTGCTGAGTTGGCAAAAGTACGGACGGCTGCACCAGCAAAAATGGCTGCTGATTAGTGCTGCAATTGCAAGTATTTCCTGCATCACCCGTTATGCCGGAATTACGCTGATCGGGACTGGCTGTTTGCTGCTGTTATTCGATCCGGCTTTAAAAATCAAACAAAAGATACAACATGGTTTTACGTTCGTTGCTGTAGCTGTTTCTTTATTGCTGATCAATTTAGTGCGAAACGCTACAATTTTAGGTTCGTTAACTGGCGAACGCCAAAAAAGCATCACGCCGTTAAGTCAGAATGTTTATTATTTCGGCATCGTCATTTCCAACTGGTTTACTTTTCCTACGGAGGATTATACAATTGCTTTTGGGCTTGGCTTGGCCGTTTTAACGTTGTTTGTAGTTTTGTTTTTATGGAGAAGTTTAAACGGAAGCAGATTCTTTTCTGCGGAAAATATCATCATTGCTTTCTTCCTGGTTTATGCTTTGTTTATCATTATTTCTTCCAGCATTTCCCGTTACGAAACTATTAATAACCGCTTGTTGGCTCCTGCATTTATTCCTTTTTTAGTGGGAATCACCAGTTGGATGATGCCTTTACTAAAAAATATCCGACAAAAGAAGTATCAAATAATTGCAGTTCTTCCCGCACTTTTAATGTTGATTTTTATTTATCAGGAAAACAATTTCGACCATCAGCGGTACGAAGCAGAGCGCAATTTTGGCATTCCCGGATTTACTGATGATAGTTGGAATAAATCTACAATGGTGCAATTTTTAAAAACTTCGACTAAATACTTCAACCAAAAAATTCCAATTTACAGCAATGCTGCCGATGCCCAATATTTTTTTTCCGGCTTACCTTGCGATTACGTGCCCGATAAGCATTATGCAAAATACATCCATACTTTTTTTAGCACCTCAAAATTTTACTTGGTTTGGTTTAACAATTCCGACGAAACAGAACTTTTAAACCTTAAAGAAATCAGCTTGCACAAGAAGGTTGTTTTGCTGAAGAAGTTTAAAGAAGGTGCGGTTTATTTTTGTGAAAGTATTTCCGGGGAAACGCTAAGTCCATAATAAATCCTATATAACCAACACTGTTCAATTAACATTTATTAGGCAAAAACCTATTCAACAATCAGCAAAAAATAATTCTTCTTGCCATTTTGCACCACTAAATATTTTTGATTGATTAAATTTGATGTGGTAAAAACAGCATCCGGCGAAACTTTCAATTTGTTGATGGCTACGCCGCCGCCCTGAACCATTTTTTTTGCTTCTCCTTTGGATGGAAATACATTTGATTTTTCGGCCAGAAGATCAATAACAGAAATGCCTTGTTCCAGCTCATTTTTGTTGATACGGAAGTTTGGAACGCCGACAAATAATGCTTCAACTTCTTCGTCATTCAATTCATTCAAAAACTCAATTCCGATGTTTCCAAACAAAAATTCGGAAGATTTAATAGCTTTTTCAAACGCTTCTTCACCATGAACCCGAACCGTAATATCCTTCGCCAAAGCCTTTTGCAAAATACGCAAATGCGGCGCGGCGTTATGTTCTGTTTCTAAAACTTCAATTTCATGCTGTTTTTGCAGGGTAAAAATCCGGATGTACGCTTTGGCATCGTCATCGCCCACATTCAACCAAAACTGGTAAAACTGGTAAGGCGAAGTTTTTGCCGCGTCTAACCAAATATTCCCGCCTTCGGATTTACCGAATTTGCTGCCGTCCGCTTTTTTGATCAATTGTGTGGTCAGCGCAAAAGCTTCGCCCTGATCTTTTCTGCGGATCAATTCTGTTCCCGTTACCATATTTCCCCACTGGTCCGATCCGCCCATTTGCAAGGTGCAGTTCCGGTTTTTCCACAAATAATAAAAATCGTAACCTTGGATCAACTGGTAAGAAAACTCTGTGAACGACATGCCGGTTTCGCCTTCCAGCCGCTTCTTCACCGAATCTTTGGCCATCATATAATTTACGGTGATGTGCTTTCCAGCATCGCGAATAAAATCCAGAAAAGAGAAATTTTTAAACCAATCGTAGTTATTCACAATCTCAGCTCTATTGTCGCCGCTCGTAAAATCCAGAAACTTTTCTAACTGCTTTTGTATGCCGTTTAAATTGTGCTGCAATTCATCGGCAGCCAATAAATTACGTTCTGCGGATTTGCCGGATGGATCGCCAACCATTCCTGTGGCACCGCCAACGAGTACGAAAGGTTTATGTCCGGCTTGCTGAAAATGGATCAGCGTCATGATCTGCGCCAAACTGCCCACGTGCAGAGAATCTGCCGTTGGATCAAACCCGATATAGCCCGAAACCATACCGCTTTGCAGTTGTTTTTCCACACCTGGCATACAATCGTGCAGCATTCCTCTCCAGCGCAACTCTTCCAAAAAATCCATAAACTTATTTGTATTAAAGCGGGCAAAGATAATAGAATCGAAGAAAAGCGGTTTTAAATTAAATCACCGCGATGCTTCTTTTATCGGGTAAAACCTGTTATTTCTTGCATCCGGTTTTGTATATTTACAGGCAATGAACTTTTTATCGCATTTTTATTTCGACCGGAATTGCAACGATGCCTACCAGGTTTTAGGCTCGGTAATGCCGGATTTACTGCGAAATGCCGATAAAGAAGCCCAGATTAAATTAGAAAGGATGCCCGAACAAGGCAACGCGGCCATCCAATCGTTGGTTATGGGTTGGAAAAAACATTTAGAGATCGACCGCCATTTCCACTCCTGCAGTTTTTTTAAACACCACGCCCATCAGCTTAAATTATTGCTCACGCCCGCACTCGCCGGCTCGGAAGTGAAGCCTTTTTTTTTGGGACACATTGCGTTGGAACTGATCCTGGACAATCTGCTGCTCACCAGTAATACTGTTTTTGCAGATGATTTTTACGATCATTTAAAAAACGCCGAGGAAGACAACATCAGTTATTTTTTAAAGCTTAATGGTGTCGATCCACAAAAATTTCTCACTTTTTATGCTTTGTTTATCAACGAAAAATACCTGTATTCGTACGTACAACTCAACAGCGTGGTCCATGCATTGAAAGGCGTTTGCCTCCGCATTTGGAAAAACCCGTTTACCAAACACCAAGAAGAAGCTTTGAGGGAAGTTATTGAAAATTATATCAACCTTTTATCTGCTGATTTCATGCAGGTTTTCCGGCAGATGGACAGTTTGCTTCAAGAAGCTTAACGCAATTTGCTGGTTTTTTCGCAGAAATAAAGATAAATCACTTCAAAATCAATGAAATAGCAAAAAAACTGTTTTGAGGTAGTTATTAATTTTTTATTTTTGCAGTCCAATATAATTTTGGGAAAAGGAGATAAATCATTTAATGGCAAAAAAACAAGAAGCAGAAAAAGAATTACAAGCAAAACAAGCTGAACTTCAGGACGGATCATCCCGTTTTATGGAGAAAGAAAACATTGAATCAGAAGCAGATTCGTCTTTAATCGAATCCATCAAATCAAAACTGGCACAACCTGCCACAGATTTTGATTGGGATGCTGATGAAAAAAAATTCGGTAATTACTCAAACGAAGACCGGGAGAAAATGGAAAGCATGTACGATGGTACGTTCCACTCGATCAACAAAGGCGAAATTATCACCGGTACAGTAGTTACCATCAACAACAAAGACGTAGTATTGAACATTGGCTTTAAATCTGATGGTTTGGTATCGCTTTCCGAATTCCGCGATACGCCAGATTTGAAAAAAGGTGATGTTGTGGATGTTTTTGTTGAATCGCAGGAAGATGCCAACGGCCAGTTGATCCTTTCTCGCAAACGTGCAAAAACCCAACGCTCTTGGGAACGCATTAATGAAGCTTTAGAAAAAGATGAAATCATTGAAGGTTATGTAAAAAGCAGAACTAAAGGTGGTTTAATTGTAGATATTATTGGTGTTGAAGCCTTTTTACCAGGCTCGCAAATTGATATTAAACCTATCCGCGACTACGATATTTACGTAGGCAAAACGATGGAGTTTAAGGTTGTTAAAATCAACCACGAATTTAAAAACGTTGTTGTTTCTCATAAAGTATTGATCGAAGATGATTTGGAAAACCAAAAAACTGAGATCGTTGCTAAATTAGAAAAAGGACAAATCCTGGAAGGAACTGTTAAAAACATTACCGATTTCGGTGTATTTATCGATTTAGGTGGAGTTGATGGTTTGTTGCACATTACAGATATTTCTTGGGGCCGTATCGAGCATCCGCGCGAAGTTTTGGCATTAGATCAGAAAATCAACGTAGTTGTTTTAGATTTTGATGACGAGAAAAAACGTATTGCTTTAGGCTTGAAACAATTAACACCTCACCCTTGGCAAAGCTTAACGCAGGATCTGCAAATTGGCTCTAAGGTAAAAGGCCGGATTGTTACTGTTGCTGATTATGGTGCTTTCTTGGAAATTATCCCGGGAGTTGAAGGTTTGATCCACGTTTCAGAAATGTCATGGTCTCAAAACTTACGCAGTCCACAGGAATTCCTGAAAGTTGGCGATGAAGTTGAAGCGCAGGTTTTAACTTTAGACCGCGACGAACGCAAAATGTCGTTAGGTATTAAACAATTAACGCCCGATCCTTGGCAACAAGCTGCTGCAAAATATCCAGTCGGCAGCCAGCACAAAGCAGTGGTTAAAAACATGACTAACTTTGGTGTTTTTGTTGAATTAGAAGATGGCATTGATGGTTTGATCCACATTTCAGATCTTTCATGGTCTAAAAAAGTAAACCACCCTAACGAGTTTACGAAAGTTGGCGAAACTTTAGATGTTGTTGTTTTAGAATTGGATGTTGATAACCGCAAGCTAAGCTTAGGCCACAAACAATTGGAAGAAAACCCTTGGGATACTTTCGAAACCATCTTTAACGCAGATTCTATACACACCGGAACTGTGCTTAAAGTAACAGATAAAGGTTCTATTGTTGCCTTGCCTTATGGTGTTGAAGGTTTTGCACCAACAAAACATTCGATACAAGAAGACGGTAAAGCATTAAAAGCTGAAGACGTTGTAGAATTCAAAGTAATCGAATTTAATAAAGACAACAAACGGATTGTGATTTCACATTCTCGTGTTTGGGAAGATGCCAGAGCAGAAGCCCGCATGGAAGAATTTGACAAACGCAAAAAAGAAGCAAAAGCTTCAACCGTTGCTGTTAAAAAAGTAAAAGAATCTGTTGAAAAATCAACTCTTGGCGATTTGAGCGTTTTAGCCCAGTTAAAAGAGCAAATGGAAGGTGCAGAAAATGATGCACGTAAAACTCCAGGTAAAACAGAATAATTAAATCTCCTTTTTAATACTAAGCCTCTCCACAAAACGGAGAGGCTTTTTTGTGGGTTTGTATTTTAATGGCAACGGATTAAAATCCGTTGCCACAAAATGTTCCGAGGCTACGCCTCTTGTTAAAATATTTTTTAAAGAGCAGTAGGCTCGGGGCATTTTGTAGGAATGGGTTTCAACCCATTTTATACTTCTTTTATCGGTATAAGATTTGGTTCGGTCATCCTGCAATTGTTTCAGGATCTCTCCAGTATTGTATCTTGTATTTCTGATGAGATGCCGAAATAAGTTCTGCATGACCGAATGCTTCTTTTATCCACCCAAAACCTGCGCGTCGTTTTCAAATAAATTCCTACTTTTGCCCAAATCTACCGCTAATGCAAAACCTTACACTGCTCGACGGTCCGAAATTCCAGATCACCATCCAACGTCTTTGTCGGCAGTTAATCGAAAACCATAACGATTTTTCAGATTCCGTAATTTTGGGAATTCAACCGCGCGGACCATTTTTAGCAAAACGCATTGCAGCAGAGTTGAAAAGTATTTTGCTAAACAATCCTATTTTTTCTGGCGATCTGGACATTACTTTTTTTAGGGATGATTTCCGCAGAAGGGAAAACCCATTAGTTCCAAACCAAACGAGGATTGATTTTATCATCGAAAATAAAAAAGTGATTTTAGTGGATGATGTACTTTGGACGGGAAGAACAATCCGTGCCGCAATGGATGCCATGCTGGCTTTCGGCCGGCCGCAAAAAGTAGAATTATTGGTTTTGGTAGATCGCCGTTACTCGCGGCAGTTGCCAATCGAACCAGATTATATTGGCATCCAGGTAGATTCTGTGGCTTCCCAAAAAGTAATTGTGAGCTGGAAAGAAGCGGACGAAGCAGACAAAGTAGTTTTGTTATCAGAAAAATAAATTCATGGCCGATCAGCAAAAACTCAGTTCCCGACATCTTTTAGGCATCAAAGACCTCAACAGAAACGATATTGAACTCATTTTTGAAACTGCAACAAACTTTAAAGCCGTTTTAAACCGGCCGATCAAAAAAGTGCCTTCCCTGCGCGATGTAACCATTGCCAATATTTTTTTTGAAAATTCTACCAGAACGCGTTTATCTTTTGAATTGGCGCAAAAACGGCTTTCTGCGGATACCGTAAATTTTGCAGCAGCTTCTTCATCCGTAAGCAAAGGCGAAACTTTGATTGATACCGTAAACAATATCTTGGCCATGAAAGTGGATATGGTTGTGATGCGCCATCCCTACGCTGGTGCAGGCATATTTTTATCACGCCACATCAAAGCGCAGATTGTAAACGCTGGTGATGGTGCGCACGAACATCCAACACAAGCTTTGTTGGATGCTTTTTCTATCCGCGAAAAATATGGCGAAGTGAGCGGCAAAAAAGTTGTAATTGTTGGTGATATTTTGCACTCCCGCGTAGCCTTATCTAATATTTTGTGCTTGAAACAGTTAGGTGCGGAAGTAATGGTTTGCGGTCCGACTACTTTGATCCCGAAATTTATCGGTTCGCTCGGTGTAAAAGTAGAACACAATTTAATCAAAGCTTTAAACTGGTGCGATGTGGCAAACATGCTGCGCATTCAATTAGAAAGGCAGGATATTAAATATTTTCCTTCTTTACGCGAATACACGATGCTTTACGGGTTAAATAAACAAATTTTGGATTCGCTGGACAAGGAAATTACCGTAATGCATCCCGGACCAATTAACCGTGGCGTGGAAATTACGAGTGATGTGGCGGATAGCAAACAATCTATTATTTTGGATCAGGTTGAAAATGGTGTTGCTGTTAGAATGGCTGTTTTGTATTTGCTAGCCGGGCAGATGTGATTGTAAGTTGAGCTTTTAATAAAACGTTGCCACTTTAGTTTTTAGATACTTCTTTTATCAACTGAAAACAAGTAATAATTGCATAATTACAAGATACAATTATAAATTTACAAGTGTAAAAGAAGTATATCAATTATGGTTAAGGTTTTAAAAAATAAAATAAATCTCGTTCTATTTCTATTTTTGGTTACCATATCTTCCTCTTCAATTGCACAAAATATGCAGGAAAAAAATGATTCTATAGTTGTTTTATTGAAGAAATACATCAACACAAAGAATGCTGATGCAACTTATGATCTGACTGGAAAAGATTATCAAAAGAAATTAACTAAAAATTATCTTACTGATTTTTTAACTAAGCAAATTTTCCCTTTAGGTAAAATCAAAGAATTCCCTTTTCTAAAGTTTGAAAATAAAATCAGTATTTACAAGTTACAATTTGAAAAAGCAACACTTCAATTATCCCTAAACTTAGATGAAGACTCTAAAATTGGATTGTTTCAATTTAAACCTTTTTTAGCAGAAAAGCCAAATAAAACTGAGTTAGTTGCAACTTCAAATCCATTGCAAACTCCAATTGAAAAAGAAATTGATGCAGTTATTCGTACATACATTCAAAAACCAAATACGGTTGGTTTAAGTGTTGGAATGATTAAGGATGGTAAAACAACAATTTACAATTACGGCGAAACCGCAAAAGGAAACGGAA
>CAZZVO010000123.1:0-11631 GCA_964657505.1 uncultured Mucilaginibacter sp. | reverse complement strand
AACAGGCCGAACATGCTTCTACTTTGGTCAAGGTTGATTATCAAACAGAAGCGCCGCAATTCGACCTGGAAAAAAATATTGCAAAATCTTATAAACCGGCAAGTGCTTCTACCGGATCAGAAACACAGGTGAGCCGCGGAAACGCTGATGATGCTTTAAAAAATGCTTCCTTAAAAGTAGAGCAAACATATACTACGCCTGTTTATCACCATAATGCCATGGAGCCGCACGCTACAATTGCTTTGTGGCAAGGCGAAACGTTGTTAATGTATGATGCCACACAATCTGTTGCCGGTACAAAAAGCTTAATGTCTTCTATGTTAGGTGTACCAAAAGAAAAAGTACGGGTAATATCTTATTATATCGGCGGCGGTTTTGGTTCGAAAGGTTTTTCCATGCCAAACACCGTGTTAACGGCAATGGGGGCAAAACTGACTAATCGTCCGGTTAAATTGGTGCTTACCCGTCAGCAAATGTTTACCACTGCTGGCCGCCGTTCTCAAACTATCCAAAAAATAGGCTTAGGTGCAGACCAAACCGGAAAGTTATCAGCTATTAAACATGATAGCACGGTAGAATCTTCTTTTGTTGATGAATTTGTAGAAACCGCTGGCGTAGCTACATCAATGATTTACAGCAGTCAAAATGTTGATGTTAGCCATAATCTTGTCCGCTTAAATAAAGTAACACCTTGCCCAATGCGCGCGCCAGGTGAAGCACCCGGGATGTATGCGTTGGAAGTAGCGATGGACGAGCTGGCCTATCAATCCAAAATTGACCCGGTGCAATTGCGATTGGTTAATTATGCTGAGGAAGAAGAGCAAAAACACAAGAAGTTCTCCTCTAAAAATTTAAGGGAATGTTACCAAAAAGGTGCCGATATGATTGGTTGGGGCAAGCGCAATCCGCAGCCGGGATCTATGAAAGAAGGTAAGTTTTTGGTAGGATACGGAATGGCCACAGCGACTTATCCGGCTAACAGAAGTGCTTCTTCGGCTACGGCTGTGTTATTTGCCGATGGCCATGCAGAAATTATGTGTGCTACGCAAGATATTGGAACCGGTACTTATACCGTGATGACTCAGGCTGCAGCAGATGCCTTAAAGTTACCGGTAGAAAAAGTAATCGTTAAATTAGGCGACAGCGAGTTCCCGAAAGGAGCAAATTCCGGTGGTTCGCAAGTTACGGCCAGCGTTGGTCCGGCGATCCGCGCAGCTTCATTAGGTGTGATCAGCAAATTGGTGCAAATGGCGGTTGCGGATGTAAAATCTCCTTTGCACGGGCAAAAGGAAGTTGATATTACAGCGGACAATGGCCGTATCTTCCTCGCCACAAAAACAGAAATAGGCGAATCATATACTCAGCTTTTAACCCGCCAGGGCTTGCAAAAGTTAGAAGCGCAGGCAGCTACAAAAGTTTCTACACGGCAGCAAACAGAATCAAATCCGGCAGCGGGAAGCGCAGAAGCGAAAATTGAAGAAGAAAGCAAAACGAACAAAGCGGTGCAGGATGATGAAAAGTTAGATCGTAAACCTTTTTCTTTCCACTCTTTCGGTGCGCATTTTGTGAAGGTTTTGGTTGACCCGGATTTAGGAATGGTGCGTGTAGATAAAGCAGTAGCGGTGATGGATGTTGGGACGATCATGAACCTGAAAACGGCTAAAAATCAAATTATGGGCGGAATGGTTTTTGGGATTGGGATGGCTTTGATGGAAGAAACACCTTACGATCCGAACAACGGCCGCCCGGTTTACCGCGATTTGGCTAATTACCTGGTTCCGGTAAATGCAGATATGCCGGATTTTGAAGTAGAATTCATCAACAAACCCGACGAGATCATCTCGCCGATCGGTGCAAGAGGTATTGGTGAAATTGGTATTACCGGCATTACTGCTGCCATCACCAATGCTATTTACCATGCAACTGGCAAACGAATCCGCGAACTACCGGTAACTCCAGATAAACTTTTGTAAGCTAAAAGAAGTATTTTCAGTTTTATTTCTCATTGCTGACGATGCTTCTTTTATCACCCTAAAACTGATTACAATACCATGTCTGAACTTCAACGTTTGTTAACAGCTTACGATCGCCAAAAACAATCCGGCAATGCTTGTGCATTGGCTACAGTTACAGAGGTGGAAGGATCTTCTTACCGAAGGCCAGGTGCACGGATGTTGGTTACGGATGACGGACAATTAACCGGAAGCATCAGCGGCGGGTGTTTGGAAGGTGATGCACTGCGGCGCGCGAGACGGGTTATGCTGAACGGCAAAAGTGAAATTATTGTTTACGACAGCACCGATATTGAAGAAGATTTACAGCACGGCGCACAATTAGGCTGCGAAGGTACGATCCATATTTTGCTGGAACCTGTTGATTATGCTGATCCAAACAATCCGGTTGAGTTGCTGCGGAAAACTTCCCGTCAGGATAAACCGGTTGTTTTGGCGACAATTTTAGCCGCTAAAAACAGTATTGTTCATTTGGTTGGGAAACGGGTTTTGATTGCTGATCCTGCCCAGCGAAAAATTAATTTGACGGAAGAAGCAGCAGATCAATGCATTTTAAATGACGCTTTAGCCGCGTTAAGTTCTGGCCAGTCATCAATCCAAAACTATACAATCAACCAGGATAATGCCCGGCTTTTTTTGGAAGTGATACAACCTGCGCCGCAATTAACTGTTTACGGCGCGGGCAATGATGCGCAGCCTTTAGTCCGGATGGCTGCAGGATTAGGCTGGCGTGTCCATGTTATCGATGGCCGTTCTCCGCAAGCTACTTTGCAGCGTTTTCCGGAAGCAGAAACGGTTGAGGTTGTAAAACTGGCAGATTTACAAAACCGTGAGCTTTATCCGGGCTACGCCGTTTTGATGAGCCATAACTACCATTATGATTTCGCCGTACTGCAGCAATTAGCTTCTTTTATGGCTGTAAATTATATCGGGATCCTCGGTCCAAGGAAAAAAACTAACCGTTTATTAGATGACCTCGCCAAAGCAAATGTGGTTTTAAAAGAAGCTGAGGAAGAACGTATTTTTGGTCCGGTCGGCTTAAACGTAGGCGCAGAAACGGCAGAAGAAATTGCAGTTTCTGTGATGGCCGAATTGCTGGCTGTTAAGCACAAGTGCAAAGCAGGTTTTCTTCGGGAATTGGACGGGCCGATCCACAACCGTAATTTTATTGCTGTTACAGAACTTTGAACAATCCGGAGAAACCCGTAACCGATTTCAATATTGCCATCATCATCCTGGCTGCCGGTTCATCGTCCCGTTTAGGAAAACCGAAGCAACTTCTTCCTTATCAAAACCAAACACTAATAAAACATTCGGTAAAAACAGCATTGCAAACTTTTGCAAAAGCAGTTGTGGTAGTTACAGGTTTTTTGCATGAAGAATTAGTTGGTGAAATAGGAAGCGAAATTACCAAAATCGTCCATAATCCTGATTGGCAGGAAGGAATGGGTTCTTCCATCCGAACCGGAATTAAATCTTTAAAGCAGCTAAATAATTTCCTTCAATTTGATGCTGTGTTAGTCATGTTATGCGATCAGCCTTTGATCGCCGCCGAACACTTAAACCAATTAATTACACAGTTTTATGGTGATAAAAGAAGCATGATCACCGCCACAAGTTACGCCGAAACACAGGGCGTTCCGGCTATTTTTGATAAAAGTTTATTTGCTACGTTGGAAGTTTTGCCGGGAAACCGTGGTGCGCAATGGCTGTTTAAAAATCACCAAGAACAACTTGATTGCGTTGCTTTTGAAGGAGCTGTAGTTGATGTAGACACGGAAGAAGACTATTTAAAGTTGATCCATTTATCACAATAGAAGCAAAAATAAATAGGCTTTTTATTTAATCACACCTGGCGCAACAGGAGCAGTTTCTGCAATGGACAACACGCTATCTACCACAAAATTACTTACGCCGCGCCAAGGCAAAATGCCAATGTATTCTTTGTAATGCAGTTGCACAGTTTTGCCGCTGGAAGTTTCTAACTGGCTGGCAACGTGGTTATCACTTACCGAAAACATAAACTCGTTGGAGGAAATGGAACCTTGTGTTGCACCGGAACGGATTCCGGTTTGGATCAAACGACCTTCGTTCGTTTTAAAAATATAGCCTTTTTTTACGATGTAATTTAACTCGCCGGCTTTTACACCTTCACCAAAAACAAAAAAGTAGCGGTAATATAAAAAGCCTGCAACTACCAGGATTAAAATTAAGGAAATGATGGTGATGGTCCGTCTCATAAGATTTTTTCTAAAACTAATTTTGATGTGATAAAAGAAGCATTGTTGTTAAAGATAGTTTTTAAAATAGATGATTTCAACTTAAAAACTCAAAATTACGCCGCAACTTGCAGCTAAAGTAATATCCAAACCTTGCCTAAGGTTTGTTGACGAGAACTGATTGTTAGTCAGCAAATCTGTAAAAACCGTTGTTTCTGTTGTTGAAATGTTGAATTGATTTAGCAGATCATCCGTCAATTTAACTTGTAAAGTCACTTCATTTGGGTTGAAGTTGGCGATAACAAGCAAACGGTTCTGATCTTTGTAACGCAAATACGGATAAACTTTGTTGTTAAAACCGCGTTCGTAGTCGTTTAAATAGAGTAAATCATAAAATTCTCCATTTGTTATGGCTTCGTTTTCGGCAGTAATAGCCAGTAAATTACTGTAAAAAGAACGCAGGTTTTTCTGACTGTTAGAGAGTTTTGCGCCGTCCATTTTACCGCCGTTTAACCATTTCTGATGTTCGGGCATGGCGCAATAATCAAAAATAGAAGTCCGCCCATCACTGGAAGAAAAACCGGTTGTTCCTTCGGCTGGTTCGCTAACTTCTTGTCCGTTATAAACCATCACAGGTCCGGTTGAAATTGTGGCCGAAACAATCATCGCCGGAACCGCAAGCCAGGCGTTTCCGGCAAAATGATTGGAAGCAATGCGCACTTCATCATGGTTTTCCAAAAAACGCAGCATGTGTTTGGTAAATCCGCTGTGCTGATGTTGCCATTGATCGCGGATTTCGTAAACATTGGCTTCGTATTCGTTGCGGATCAGTTTTTTTAGCGTATCGTACAAACCAACTTTATCGTACAGATAATCAAACTTTCCTTCAAAAATATAGCTGTAGTAAACCTGCGGGTTATAGGCTTCAGCAATAAAAATTAAATCAGGGTGTGCTTCTTTTACCTGTGTAATTACCCAATTCCAAAATGCGACCGGAACCATTTCCACCATATCACAACGGAAACCATCCACGCCTTTTGCTGCCCAAAACAACAGTATATCTTTTAGTTTGAACCAAAGCGGCGGAATAGGATCGAAGTAAGTTTTACTATCGTTTACATAATCTACGCCATAATTTAGTTTGATCGTTTCGTACCAATCATTGATAGAAGGTGCTTCAAAAAACACATCGTTACCGGTTGCTTTTGCCGGAAACTCAGTAAACATGCCATCTTTTAAATCGCTTTTAAACTCATCGCCGCCGGGGTTTACATCTCCGGGGACCCAGAATTTTTTACCGGGCAAATAGTAAAAATCGTTCTGATGAGAAAAAGCTTTGCTGGTATCGTCATCTTGGCCAATATCAATTACGCCGCCAGGTTTTGCATCAGATTGATAAGTGCGGGCAACATGGTTTGGAACAAAATCGATAATCACTTTCAACCCGTTTTTGTGTGTGCGTTCGATCAATTCCTCGAATTCCTGCATTCGGTTTTTAACATCTACAGCCAAATCCGGGTCAACATCATAATAATCTTTAATGGCGTACGGCGAACCAGCGCGGCCTTTTACCACATCCGGGTCATCTGGTTTTATGCCATAATAAGAATAATCTGTCATGGTTGCATGTTCAATCACACCCATAAACCATACATGCGAAAAGCTCATTTTTTTGATTTCCTGCAAAGCCAGGTCATTGATGTCGTTAAACTTGCCGCAACCGTTTTCTTCAATCGAACCGTAATATTTATTGGTTGGGTTTTGATTGCCGAACAAACGCACAAACAGTTGGTAAATCAGCAATTTATGACTGGTCTTGTTATTTGAAGTTGATGATATTCCTGTTGAATCCATAAAATCCTTGCTATTTATTATGCCATAAAAACAGCATGAAATTAATTAAAATTAAAGCTGATGAATAGTAATTTCCTGGTTACCGGGAACCTGCTGTTGCTGATCGTATACGCTAAGTTTAATTTCCTGACCGGATTTATTGCTGATTTTCACCTCGCCTTTGCTCACTTTAATCTCCAGCAAAACATTTCTAAAATTGATATGGAACGAAAAATTTCCCCATTTTTCAGGCAGAAAAGGGTTGAAACTAAGCTGACCATTTTTTACCCGCATGCCGCCAAAACCTTCTACAACCGACATCCAAGTACCAGCCATTGAGGTAATGTGGCATCCATCCTCCGTATCGTTATTGTAATTATCCAAATCCAAACGTGCGGTGCGCAAATAGAATTCGTAAGCACGTTGTTCATCGCCTAATTTTGCAGCTAAAATAGAATGTACACAAGGCGAAAGCGAAGATTCGTGCACTGTCCGGGCTTCATAAAAGTCAAAATTTCTGCGGATAGTTTCCAAATCGTATCGGTCCTGGAAAAAATAAATCCCCTGCAAAACATCAGCTTGTTTGATAAAGCAGGAGCGGAGGATGCGGTCCCAACTCCATTTCTGGTTAATCGGTCGGTCTGTTTCCGGCAAATCCTTCACCAAAATTTGTTCTTTATCGAGGTAATTGTCCTGCTGCATAAAAACCTGGTGGGTTTTATCAAAAGGAAAATACATCTGATCTGCAATTTCGTTAAATTGAGATGCTTCTTTTACCACATCAAAATTTACTTTAGCCAAGATTTTTTCCAGTTGCTGCGGATCATTTTTCCGTACAATCTCAATCGCTTCCAAAGCATATTTTAAACACCAAGCCGCAATTGTGTTGGTGTACCAGTTGTTGTTGATATTGTTTTCGTACTCGTTCGGACCGGTTACGCCAAGCATCACATACTGCTGCCGAGCTTCCGACCAGTTTACACGCTGCGCCCAAAAACGTGCAATTCCAATTAAAACTTCCAGTCCGTGCGAAGCCAGATAGGTTTTATCGCCGGTATAATTTACATAGTTAAAAATAGCATAAGCGATGGCGCCGTTACGGTGAATTTCCTCGAACGTAATTTCCCATTCATTGTGGCATTCTTCGCCGTTCATCGTAACCATTGGATACAATGCTGCACCATCTTTAAAACCTAATTTTGCTGCATTTTCAATGGCTTTTTGCAACTGATCGTAACGGTAAACCAGCAAATTGCGCGCAACTTCTTCTCCGGCTGTTGCCAGGTAAAAAGGAATACAATAAGCCTCCGTGTCCCAATAAGTTGAGCCGCCGTATTTCTCGCCGGTAAAACCTTTTGGGCCAATGTTTAAACGTTTGTCTGCGCCGGTATAAGTTTGCTCTAACTGGAAAATATTGAAACGGATGGCTTGTTGCGCTTCCGCATCGCCTTCAATTTTTATATCGTTCATCTGCCATTTTTCTGCCCAGGCTTCGGCTTGTTCTTTCAGCATCAAATCAAAACCTTTTTGACTGATCTTGTCCAGTATTTCTTTGGTTTTAAGCTGAAGTTCTCCTTCGGGATAATTTAAGGAGGAAACATTAGCGGCATATTTAAAAAGCGTAACCGTTTGTGCTTCTTTTATCGGTGTTTTTATGCTGAGACCTGTAAATTTTTCACGTTCAACCTGGGTTGGTTTTAGGTTGATTTTTTCTTCATCCACCGAAACCGAAAACTGCATTCCGGTGCAAACTACAAAACCGGTTTTCTTGGTTTTCATTTCTACAAAGCTTCCGTTTTCGTAGAAGCCTTTTCCGGTTTCGTCCCAAAACTTTTCATCGTAATTGGAATCCTGGTTTTTTACATCGCCGTTAATAAAAGGCATCAAACTGATTTCGCCCGAAAAATCAACAGCGGTCAAAGCATATTTTACTGCGCCGCATTCATCATCGGCCATGCTGCAAAAACGTGTTGCCTTAACTTTAACTGTTTTGCCGGAAGCTGTTTTGGCTTGAAAAGAACGTTCTAAATAACCTTGCTGCATGTTCAGTTCCCTGCGGAAATCGGAAACTTCGCATTTTGCCAGGTCTAAAACTTCATCATCTATTTTAATTTCGATGCCAGCCCATTCCGCAGCATTTAAAACTTTGGCAAAATATTCCGGATAGCCGTTTTTCCACCAACCCACGCGGGTTTTATCTGGATAATAAACGCCGGCTACGTAATTTCCCTGCAAAGATTTGCCGGAATAGGTTTCTTCAAAATTGGCTCGCTGACCCATCCGGCCGTTTCCCAGACTGAAAATGCTTTCAGATATTTCATGGTTATCGGCATCAAAACCTTCTTCAATTATTTTCCATTCATCTACCTGCAAATATTTTTTCATTGCTTCTTTTATAAGGTATTTAATTTTGCCAGGTCCATTTGATCCAACCCGGAAACCACTAAGTTGGCTTTCGTTAAAATTTCCGGCGAACCAATCCCAACCACTTTCATTCCGCCAGCCAAAGCAGCTTCTACGCCGGCGATGGCATCTTCAAAAACCACACAGTCAGCGGGTTTTACATTTAAAGCTTCGGCACCTTTTAAAAAAACTTCCGGGTCTGGTTTTGCTTTTGATACATGGTTGCCATCAATAATCGCATCAAAAAATGGCGTTAAACCAGTCTTTTCCAATATAATCCCCGAGTTTTTACTGGCCGAACCTAATGCTGTTTTTATGCCTGCATTCCTAACTAACCTTAAAAAATCTTCGGTACCAGGCAAAACTTCGTCAGGTTTCATTTTGTTGATCATTTCTGTGTACCATTCGTTTTTACGGCTGGCCAGCTCCTCTTTTTCGGCTTCAGTTTTGGTTACGTTTCCGATTTCCAGTACAATCTCCAACGAACGCATACGGCTCACGCCTTTCAGCCTTTCATTGTCGTGCAAAGTAAAGTTGATCCCCAACTCATCCGCCAACCGCTTCCAGGATTTAAAGTGATAAATAGCTGTATCTACAATAACGCCGTCTAAATCAAAAATACACGCTTTAACGTCCATGCTTCTTTTATAGGGTAAAAATCAAAAAATAGTTTATAAAAAACCCGGGTGCCCTGCTTTTTTTGAGCAATGAACCCGGGATGATTTTTTATTGAAATACTGTTTTACAAGTTTTTATTAACCTGTTGATGGTTTAACTTGGCATCAATAGCTGCATTCTGGTTGCTGGAATACGTGCCATAAGCACTTACCAACGTACCTTTAATATTGTATTTTTCGGAAGAAATTGCATATAAAATTGACATATCTGATGGATTGCTTGCGCCTTCAAAACGATAAAATTCGTCAATTTCAAATTCATCAACAGTCATTTTTATATCTTTTTCGCGGCACTGCATCATATCTAAATCAACATTAAAATCTTCCGTATAACCACGTTCAACTAAGTCTTTTAATGCGTCTAATAAAGTTTCGTAATTTTTCATTGCTAAGGCTGGTTAATTAATTCTGTAATATCAGTTACAATAATAAGCTATTATCGCTGATTTCGTCTCGGCCAGATTTAAAATGAAAATCAATTTCTTTATCAATTGCATCTTTCAAAAGCTCTTCTTTGCTTTTGATGTAAGCTTTGTTGGCTTCCTGGTTTTTGGTGATCAACTCTAAAATCCTGTCTTTTTCGTGTTTAATTGTTTCTGCGGAAATTTTAACCGGATGTAAACTATAAATGGTGAGTGCAAAATAACCGCTGTGATCTGCTAAGTAAACCTGTTCTTTTGAATAGATGGTTGTGTATTTAATGGCTTCTATATCACCCGAAAAAGGAACCGTATAAATGGCATAATACAAGGTAACAAACTCAGCGGTTGAAGTGGAAGGCAACGATGCGCCCAAAATTTCGGTAGCTATGCTTCTGTCGAAATTAAATTCCTGGTTTTGAACAGTTATGTCTGATGTTTTTATTTCGAAATCCAGCCCGTCCCAGGTTTTCCACAACTGCTCGAAGGCGTCTTTTTTTATTTTTTTAAGATCACCGCTGTCTAAGCTGTTTGCCAATCTTAAACCTTTGATTAGGGCAGGGATTTGTTTAAAAAGGTTGCTGTATTTCTCTTCTAAACGATGTTCAAAGAGCGTGAACTTTGGTATAGTCATCTTTTTAAAGATTTTAAATTGAAGTGAAAAACTGTAGTTGAGATAACTTTTTAACCTATTTGAGATTGTTATGTTTTAGATTGCCTTTTATTTCTTTAAATTGGATAAAAATTATTTGCTTTAGGTTATTTACTGATTACAAACAACTGGCTTGCTGATAAGTTTACAGTTGGTAGTTACGGCTAAAAGAATTTAGGTGATAAAAGAAGCATTGCACAAATCAAATTAGAAAGATTGATCTTCAGCGGATTTGTTATCAATGCGGTTAAATTAAAATCAGGAAAATGCGTTTAAACGAGTTTACAAAACATCCAAAAATAGTAATTATTGGTGGTGGCTTTGGTGGGATTGAGCTGGCCAAAACATTGAAAAATGTAGATGGAGAAGTACTTTTGATCGACAGGCACAACTATCACACTTTTCAACCGCTTCTTTATCAAGTTGCAACGGGAAGCATTCAGGCCGAATCTATTGCTTTTCCGTTGCGTAAAATTTTTAACGAGCAGGACAACCTGACTTATATTTATGCCAATGTAAAGAGCATTAACGCGGCAAACAATACAATTACAACCAGCGACGGTGATGTGTGTTACGATTATTTGATTTTAGCCACAGGCTCGGACACTAATTTTTTCGGTAACGAACAAATTAAGCATTATACAATGCCGATGAAAAATGTTACCGAAGCCTTAAACCTGCGCAGTGCAATTTTGCAAAACCTGGAAGCCGCTTTTTTAGAAGAAGATCCCGAAAAACGGCAAGCGTTAGTAAACTTTGTGATTGTAGGCGGCGGCCCAACCGGTGTAGAACTTTCCGGTGCGATAGCTGAGTTTAGGAACCATGTTTTAACGAAAGATTATCCGGAACATAAAAAAACAAACATGCAGGTTTACCTGATAGAAGGTAAAACAGATTTGTTGGCGGCCATGTCTAAAGAAGCTTCTGCGGAAGCGAAAAAGAATCTGGAAAAAATGGGTGTCGAGATCAGCAATGATGTGCACGTTAAAAGTTACGACGGCGAACTGCTTACCATTGATAACGGCCGGACCATCCGCACCAAGAACGTAATTTGGGCGGCTGGTGTAAAAGGCGAATTGCCCTCGGGTTTCTCTCCCGGGATATTAACAAAAGGCAATCGTTTGCAGGTTGATACTGTTAACCGTGTCCAAGGCTATCAAAATATTTTTGCCATTGGCGATGTTGCTGCCATGATTACGTTGGAAACGCCGCAAGGCCACCCTGGCGTGGCACCAGTTGCCATGCAGCAAGGTAAAAATTTAGGCCACAACTTAGTGCGTATTATCAAAGGTGAAGAACCAAAGCCTTTTGTTTATAACGACAAGGGTTCTTTAGCAACCATTGGTAGGAACAAAGCGGTTGCTGATTTAGGCAAATTGCATATCCACGGTTTTTTTGCCTGGCTGATCTGGATTT
>CAZZVO010000122.1:0-11644 GCA_964657505.1 uncultured Mucilaginibacter sp. | reverse complement strand
GTAGAACGCGGGTAAGTGTAAGGTAAACGACCGCTTGGGTTGATCTTGCCAGCCAACACATCGGCAACCACATTTCCGCCTTCGTTACCTAAAATATACGTGTGCAAAATAGCAGTTGTACCAGGTTCAATCGCAGAAATAATACGTGGACGGCCTTCTGCCAAAACCAAAACTATTGGTTTTCCGGTTTTTGCTAAAGCTATCGCCAAAGCAATTTGTGGTGCAGAAATGGTTAAATCGCCAATATTTCCAGGAGTTTCGGTGTAGCTGTTTTCGCCCAAACAAAGCACAATTACATCGGCTCGCATAGCTTTATCCACGGTTTCATCAATGTTAACCGCTTTCTCAAAAGTTACGCCTGCACTGTACTCCACTTTACTTTTACCAAAAACGTTTTGGATGGCTTCCAGAATTGTATTTTTATCTTTCTCCGTTTCGTCGCTGTTATCGCCTTGCCAGCTCCGGCTCCAACCGCCGTTTAGAGAACGCATGGTATTTGCTGTCGGGCCAGTTACCAATAGTTTTTTTCCTGCTGATAAGGGCAATAGATTGTTGGTGTTTTTGAGTAAAGTGATACATTCTGCCGCACCATCGTAATTTACTTTATCGTGTGCCGCGCTGTTTACATCGGGATAATCGCTGGCGTTGCCAATCGGGTTATCAAAAATTCCGGATTGGTATTTTACCTTTAAAATCCGGCTCACGGCATCGTTGATACGCGCTACAGAAACTTTTCCAGCTTTTACATCAGCCAGTAAATCTTCGGTAAAAGTGTAATCGGTTGGAACCATGCTCACATCAATACCGGCGTTGATAGCGATGGCAATCGCCTCTTTATCATCTTTTGCAACATGATGGCGCGTGTAGAGGTATTGAATATCCTGCCAATCGCTCACGGCAAAACCTTGAAAATTTAATTCGCCTTTTAAAATATCAGTTAAAATATGATGGCTGGCGTGAACCGGAACGCCGTTAATTTCGGAACTGTTTACCATTACTGTTTTTGCACCTGCTTTTACAGCGGCGGCAAATTGCGGCAAAAAATATTCGCGCATGTAATTTTCAGGAATCCAAGCTGGCGTACGATCGTGGCCACTTAACGGATTGCTGTAACCCATATAATGTTTCAGGCAAGCCAACACGTGGTATTTATCTTCCACGGTTGGATTATTTCCCTGAAAACCATTGATGGTGGCCAAACCCATTTGCATACCGAGATACGGGTCTTCACCAAAAGTTTCATAGATACGCGGCCACATCGGCTGGCGGCCTAAATCTAAAACCGGACTAAAAGTCCAGGGGATAAAAGAAGCACGGGTTTCATAAGCGGAAATTTCCGAAGCTTTGCGAGAAACTTCCGGGTTAAAAGAAGCAGCCTGTGCAATTTCCTGCGGGAACAATACTGTTTTTAACGTATAATTATTACCACGGATGGCATCGATGCCATACAAAACCGGGATTTTTAAACGTTGCTGCAAAGCCATTTTTTGAACGGCTTCGATCAGCGCGTGCCAGTTTTCGCGTGTCTGGGCAACGCCGCCAACGTTTAATAAAGAGCCAACTTTATATTTTCGGATACAAGTATCCAATTTGTTCATGTCGATTTGGTGCGGTTCGATCACGTTCCCGTTTTCGGTTTTCAACAACATTTCGATGGAAATTTGCGTCATCTGGCCAACTTTTTCTTCTATCGTCATTTGTGCAACCAAAGCTTTTACTTTTTGGTCGATAAGAGGATTAGTGAGTTTAGTTTGGGCGAATGTTGCCGTTGTTAAGAAAGCAAGAATGGAATAAAGGAGTAGTTTTTTCATATTAATTTTAAACAGAATATTTATAAAGCGTTAAGCTACACTTTATAATTTACCCGGTAAAAGAAGCATTGCAGTTATCATGTTACGCAGCGTTTAATTGCCTGTCACGTGTATAAATTCTGTTTTATAAAAAGGAAAAGCTATCGTTGCAGATAGCTTTTCCTTTTGGGAGTAATTATGGTGATAGATGATTGATCAACCAAAGAACATATTGCCCATGAAGTCTGACAAGATGAACATCATTTGATTATTTGACCAACATTACCTCATCAATATACATGGTTTCGTTTACGTCTCCACTCATACCTTGCAAAAAGAAGCGTAAAGTTGTAGCCGTGTTGCCAGTTTCCCATAAATTAAGGGAGGTAGTTGTTGATGCAGTTGCATTGTGTGTAAGTGGAATTTTGTAATAAGTCCAAACGTTTTTTGGTGCTTTAATTAATTGCGCTGCATAAGCATTTGCATTTTGAACCTGGTTATCGCCGCCTTTCATTTTATCACCCACCAAAACTAAAGTATGATCCGCAACGCCACCTTTTACCCAGAAAGTTAAATAGGTATAAGTAGGATCGTAAGTGTAGCCTGGATAAAAGTTTGCAAAGCCTTCAATTTGCCAGCCACCAGCAGGATAAGTTGCCAGAAATGAACCTTTTCCTGATGATATGGAAGGCGCAGTAGCTACTGGACCTGATGGGCTTGCCCAAGAATTGGTTGTCCAGGCATTTTGTAAAGCACCATTCAAAAATATTTGATACGCTTTATCTTCATTAATAAACTCCTGTGCAGAACCTGTTACCAAAGTATTACTGCCCGAAGTGTAAGTAATTGCTAAAACTGCCCTGTTGACCGTACTAGTAGGCATCTTTAGTACCATTGTGGTGTCTGTTTTAGAAACGATTGTTACAACATCATTGGTATTTTTAAGCTTGATCCCGGTTACAAAACTTAATGCAGTTCCTTTTACAGTAATTTGCGTACCGGATGTAAAGTTATAATCAGATACCACGCTAATAGTTGGAGCCGGTGCCAACGTAGTGAAAGTGTAGGTAACAGAACCATAAAGCGTAGTTATCACTAAAGCATTAGACTGCGGCTGCACATAAGGAACATTAGACGGAATGGAAAATATAATTGAATTATCAGAAGCTAAAGCCCTGTTAAAAATCACATTAACTCCGTTTATAGTAATTTTTGTTGCACTGCCTAAATGGGTTCCAAGAACCGCATAATAGTTGCCTAATTTGCCGGTAACGGTGGTTGAGTCAAATGCGCTAAGAACAGGATTGTAATTAGCCACTGTTACTACTGAGTCTGTACCGTTGCTTTTGTAGTAATGATAAGTTGAAGTTCTTGATGAATCAACCTTTGAATTACTAATGGTACGTACGCTGGTAACAGTTGGTGTGCCTTTGCTTCCAACAAGCACACCATTTTGAATATCCTTTTTACAGGAAGCCAAAGCCAATATCAGCGCTCCGGCTAACATTAGATGGTACTTTATTTTGTTTATCTTTTTCATATATATATTAATATATTTTTTATTTGAATACATACGGAACTGGTGCCTTAACCAGATTTGGATCTGCTGTAGCTTCGTTAATTGGTACCGGGAACCAGAAATAGGTAGGTATAATCTTCACGCTGTAAATGGTGTAATCTCGGTAACTTGCAGCAGCAGTACCTCCACTTGAGTCTCCTCTTTCCTGATTTTTAATAATATTAGTTGCGACAGGATGGCTTCCCGGATCTGAGCTCGCCATGGCATTAAACCCATCAATACGTACTAAGTCGAACCAATAATCCTGCTCCAAGGCGAACTCCAAACGGCGCTCTCTTAAAAGGTCTTTATAAGAGAAGCTGGTTACCGCAGGTGCACCGGCACGTTTTCTTACCATATTTAAATATTGTATGGCAATAGGATCTGTACTCACATAACCAGTATCAATACCTTTACTTGGTCCTGCCGCAGCTTGCTGTCCCATGATAGATTCTGCTTCAATCAACAATACATCAGCGTAACGCATAATGTAGGTGTTGTTCCCCGCATTTTGTGCAGCACTTTTACCACCGTTATCTTGTGGCGAACCAACTACATATTTTTTTAAAGCAGCATGTGTACCTGCTTCGCTTCCATTAACCGGGAAAACGTAAGGGCCAGCACCCCCTTGGTTTAGCTCCGTGTATTTACTTCCGGGTACCATAATAGTTCCATGACGACGTGTTGTATCGCCACCCTCTGCTTTAAATGCATTCTGCAAATCAAACGTTGGTCCCATTACACCATAACCGTCACCAGTTGTAGTAATTGTACTGCTGTAAGCCCAGGATGCCTGGATAGAGTTCCCATAATCATAACCACCATTGAAAATCCACTGCATGGCAAGGATCGATTCTTTGTTGTTATTATTAGCTGTTAGAAAAAGATCGCTAAAGTTAGGCAACAAGGTAAATTCCCCGCTGTTGATTACTTTTTCAGCTTCCTTACGGGCATCAACATAATCTTGCATATACAAATAAACTTTTGCAAGCAAAGCGGATGCAGAACCACTTGAACCATGGCCGGTAGTAGCTACGTTAGCCAAGCAATTTGTTTCTGCAAATTGTAAATCGCGAATCATAAATTTATAAACATCACTTACCGGGTTACAAGGAACGGTACCAAAGTCACTGGTGTGAACCAAAGGGTTTTCGATAATCGGAACGTTTCCAAAAACTCTTACCAAGTAAAAATAAGCAGCTGCACGCATTAAATGTGCCTCGCCTAAAGCATTGTTTACCGTTGCAATAGGCACGGAAGCAGGTACTGCAGTAGGCAAATTGTTCAATATACCATTGCACTGGGCAACAACCGTAAAAGGAGAATCCCAAGCGGCCAAAATTTCAGGATTGGTATTACCTACAGAAAAGTTAAAGAATGCAACTACATCGGATGAGTAAGTCCGACCATTGCCACCGGCCAGTTCCGTAATAGACCAACCCGCTTTGTTGTTCCAACCAAACCAAGGGGAACCGTATAACACGTTTGTACTGGTTTGAACCTGCTGTGCTGTCTGATAATAAGTACCTACGGTAATTCCCGCGTCAGGAGGACGATTAAAGAATTCTTTTTTGCAACTGGTGATTGTAGCCACTCCTGCAACCGCTGTTATACCTAATAAATATTTTAAATACTGTTTCATTTCTAAGTTTTAATATAATTAAAATGATGCATTAACACCAACAGTCAGGATACGAGGGCTTGGATAACGGCCTGCATCAATATTAGACAATGTTGGGTTTTGATTTAAAGAACCAACTTCCGGATCTAAGCCTTTGTATGGTGTGATTACAAATATATTTTGACCGCTAACATATAGCCTTAAGCCTTTTACATCTACAGCTTTGGCAATTCTAGAAGGCAAATTGTATCCTAAACGAACGTTTTGTAAACGCAAGAAGGATGCACTTTCTAAAAATCTGTCAGACATAACCAGGTTTGGGTTATCGATACCTGCACGAGGGCGGGGAATATTTGAATCTGAGTTGGTAGGAGTCCAATAATTAGCAGATGATGCCAATTGGTTAGTGTATAGACTGGCCAAACCGGCTGTTTGATATTCTAACAAATTAAGGATTTTACCACCTTGGGAACCATAAAAGAATATAGATAGTTCGAAATCTTTGTAGTTAAACGTATTGGTTACACCGTAAGTAAAATCAGGATTTGGGCTTCCAAGCATAGTTTGGTCGTTGGCATCTACCTTGCCATCATGGTTAACATCCTGATATTGCAAATCGCCTAACCAAATAGAACCAGCAACAGAAGGGTCGTTGGTAACTTGTTGCGCAGTACCATTTACGTTTTGCGGATGGGTAGCCAGGTACTTTAACTGATCTGTTGTTTTTACAACACCTTGTACCTTGTAGCCAACAAATTCACCTACCGGATAACCCACTATAGTTTTGGTCGGGCTAAAAGAAATATATGAACTATTGAATTGGCCAATAATTGGCGGCGCACCGTTTAGGGAAGTTACTTTGTTATTGTAATGGCTAAAAGTTACGTTGGTGCTCCATTTAAAGTTTTTGCCTTCAATGTTTCGACTTGTGATACCAATATCATAACCTTTATTTACAATTTGGCCAGCGTTAACATACGGAGGGTTAATACCTGCCGGGTTATCGCCATATTCATTAGGACCACCTAACAAAAAGTAAGGCAGCGGTTGCAGGAACAGGAATTTGCTTGATGTTTTTTCATAGTAATCAAATGCACCGTCTATGCGGTTGAACAGTGTAAAATCAATACCTGCATCCTTTTGCAATTGGTGCTGCCAGGTAAGGTTAGGGTTAGCTACGTTGTTAATCAAAAAGCCAGTTCCAAATGCTGTTGCAGTTGACCTAAGTGATGCCAAATATGCACCCTGGTTAACGTTTGAATTACCAACTGCACCATAACCTGCCCTTAACTTAATATTGTCAGCTACGCTTTTGATGCTTGCCAGAAAAGGCTCTTCGGATAGGCGCCATGATATAGCTACACCCGGAAAATAACCCACCTGATGACCTACTGCAAAGTTTGAACTTTTATCGCTACGGATGTTTGCAGTGATACTGTATTTGTTATTAAAAGTGTAAATCAAACGTGCTAAGTAGGATTCCATCGTTGTAGTTCCCTTTTGCTCGCCAATAGTTGCACCAACGGTAGTAGCTACGTTAAGCGTTTGTATGGTGTTACCCGCAATAAAGCCTGAGCCTGAAAGCGGCAGGTTATCGTAAGTTGATTCCCAAACCTCGTGGCCTGCCAGCAGATTTATGCTATGCTTGCCAAATACGTGGTTATAGTTTAACGTTTCCTTCCAAGTCCAGTAGGTAGAGTTGCTAAGAAACCTGTTAGCGGTAGCCAAAGCATTTGTGATCGGGTTGATGCTACCTGTTGCGCCATAGGAATACGATGGTGAGAAAACGTGTGCATCGTTGAAGTTAAAATCGCCTGCAAGTTCAGACCTTAAAGTAAGGTCTTTAAAAAACTTAGTTTCGCCGTAAATATTACCGTTTACGTTGTTTCTTACGGTATTATTAGTTCCGTTTAGCGCTTGTTGTATTGGATTTGTTCCACCTAAGCGGTTACCGTTTATATCTTCTTGCGGACCTGCGTAAGAGCCGTCAGCATTATAAACGGCTTGATCCGGAGCGGCCAGCAAAGCATTGTAAACAACGCCTGTATTGTTGCTGATTACCGCATTTTGATCGCTGCGGGTACCTTTCAAAGCCAAGCCAATTTTCAACCAGCTTTTAGCCTGCGAATTCACATTGGCATTAAAGCTGTAACGGTTGTAATCGCTACCAATGATTGTACCTTTCTGATTGAAATAGCCGCCCGAAATGTAATAGTCAGTACCATTATTAGCACCAGAAACAGCGATGTTATGGCTTTGCTCTAAAGCACTACGGAAAAGTGCTTTTTGCCAGTTAGTTCCAGGTCCTAAAACACTTGGGTCTGCAAATTCTGCCCGTTGCGCATTTGGGTTATTTAAAGCAGCAGCAATCCCATTTTCCAATGCGGCATATTGCTGCAAGTTCATCATTTTTAGAAAATGTCCTTGTTGCTGTAAACCAACAAAACCATCATAAGTAACGGTTGGTGCACCAGCTTTGCCATGTTTTGTGGTGATGATCACAACACCATTTGCGCCGCGGCTACCGTAGATAGAAGTTGCAGAAGCATCTTTTAATATATCGATCGACTCAATATCATCGGGGTTAAGGGTTGCAAGTGCACTTACACCTGTTTCATCCTGGCCACCGCCCGGACGGCCTAATTGCGCATTTGATGCGTTACCAGATCTTTCAACACCATCAATTACATACAAAGGTTCACTGCTGCCAAAAGCTGTAATACCGCGAATATGCACAGATGCATTACTACCCGGGGCACCAGAGTTATTTGTAACGGTTACACCGGCAGCCTTGCCTTGCAACATCTGGTCGATACTTGGCTGCGGAATGTTAGCAATTTGAGCTGCAGTTACAGAGGATATAGAACCGTTAATATCCTGCCTGCGTTGGGTACCGTAACCAATACTTACTACATTTACCTCATTTAAAGCAGTAGTTGTAGATTTTAAAGTTACGTTAATGGTTGTCCTGTTGCCGATAACAGCCTCTTGTGTTGCACTACCTATAAAGGAAAACACTAACGTAGTGGAACCTGCCGGTATGGCTATCGTGTACTTTCCATTTACATCGGTGCCAACACTGGTTTTTGTGCCTTTAACAGTGACAGAGGCACCGGGAAGGCTCTCCCCTTTATCATCGATAACGGTACCTGTTATCGTTCTGCTTTGGGCAAAAAGACTGCCTGCACTGAGCACAATAATTACAAAAAGCATTACTGCCCGTAAAATTTTACGCATAATTTTAATTTAGTTAATAATTGGTAATTGGTTGGATTTACTTACCAAAAGTAGAACGGAGAACAGTTTTTGATATAATGTTATTTTAACAATTTCATGCCGTTATTTGCTTGGCACAGATTGGAAAAACAATGCCTGTAATTTAAATAGGTTTTAATAGTACTTCTTTTATGCTATCAAAATCATAACCGAACACGGTTTTTGTTAACAGTAATTTAACAAATTCATGTTAGATTATTTTTGTAAAGGCGATATTGCCATTACTTATTTCAATTATGGGTGATAGTTTTCGGATTAAGATATACTTCTTTTACCCTGTCTTTTGTGTTATCCGTCCAAAGCCAACTGCTCCAAACCATAAACCATGCCCATTTGGGTTGTGCTTGTAAAATTTCTGGTTTGGGTAACTCGCCTACTTCAGTCAAAGCAATAATTTTGCCTCTGGCTACAGCTAAAAGATCATTATAATCTCGTTGTTCATAATCAAAATGGTAAATATCTGCACCCAAAATATCTACATATTTAGCTCCGGGATAAAAATTTTGGTAAGGAAAAGCTTCATCTTTTGGAATATCGCGCGGGCCGTTTGCCCCCCAAACCCACAATAAATTATTGAGGTGGTGGTATTCTGTAAAGCGGTCGTACATCATTTTCCAAAGCTTGATCACCCCATCGTCGCCCGGCCGGTTTCCCCACCAAAACCAAACGCCATTCATTTCGTGGTAAGGCCGCCACAATACGGGCACATGCGCGTTCTGCAATTGCTTTAAGTATGATGCTATTTTATCAACCTGATCCAGCCACCGCTTATTTAAAGCCGTATTTGGCGTGGTTAGTTCCTTCCATTCGGCATCGGTTAATTTGCCTTGCACACTTTCTTTCCAACCGTAAGGCGGGTGATCTGTTGGGCGGCCTTCGTGCCACATCAAACTGATTAAATAACCTTCTTTGTTTTTGCGGATCGCTTCATCAACTATCGCCTGACCATTATCTTTCGTTCCGTTCCAAATAAAATCTGTTCCCCATAATTGCGGATATTTTCCGGTGATGGCTTTCGCGCTATCCGAAAACACGTTCATGCTTTGGTTGTAGTTGTGCTGACCA
This sequence comes from uncultured Mucilaginibacter sp., assembly GCA_964657505.1. Taxonomy (GTDB): domain Bacteria; phylum Bacteroidota; class Bacteroidia; order Sphingobacteriales; family Sphingobacteriaceae; genus Mucilaginibacter_A. Next base: position 2,334 of record CAZZVO010000122.1, on the reverse strand, counting down.
GCGATAATGCTTTTGCCATTGATATCGTACAAATAGCTCAACACTTTTTTTGCCTCCGGCGATGCGTTTGGGTTAACCGGCTCAAACCGTTGTGCTTCAGCTTTTAAAGCGAGGAAGAGTATTAAAACAAGAAAAAATCGTTTCATAACGCAATACTTCTTTTACCCTATAATTTATCGTAAACGATGTTGAAATAGGCCGACATGGTATATGGATAACTGGCACCTGCTGTATAAGGCTGAAAATTGGGGGAGATCATATTCAACGCGTTGCCATCGCCAGCCCAGCTCCAACCCAAAATTGTCCATGATTTTGATTTGGCGTAATCTACCAATCCAGACCAATCTGCCGTTCCAGAAGTCCCATTTCCAAATTCGCCAACCAAACAAGTTCTGCCGGAAGTGGCCATATAATCCAGATCAGCCTTCACCATATTCCCGCCCGAAGCAAAGGAAGTCCCGGTGCTATTAATATGTTGCCCAACATAATTACCCGGATAAATATGGGTAGATAAAGCAATGTTGGCATCCGTAATTTTGACGCCGCCAGTGCCAACGCCAAGAACTGCGTTTGTGGCAACGTAAGCTTCCTGGCCATAACCCGGAATATCAATAACAATCGTTCCGCTGTAAACGGTGCGTAGAATGCTGATGGCCTGGTTATAATCGTTGGCATAATCTAAAGCGGTAAGATTGTGGCTGCCCCATTCGTTCATTAAATTGATGTAGAATTTGCCCGAAGCACTTAACGCAGCATAATTTGTTTTCCACCAGTTGGCACCATCTGTCAAATCCGTTAAGTTATCAGAACCTAAAACAGTTGCTTTGTGGTATGTGCAGATGATGGTGTAACCATTGTCTGATGCTTCTTTTATCCACCTAATTGCGTTGGTAACTTGATTTGGTTCGATCTCTATCCGTACGGTTTTAATTTTGGTTTGCTGTTTCATCAACCCAAAACCTAAATCAACATTACCGCCGCTGTAGTAAGATGGTTGTAGGTTAACGCCATTTCCAGCGAGCGTAACAACGGCTGGTGCAATTGTGGCAGGCGGTGTGGTGGTGGTTGGTGTGGTAGTAGTTGTTGGTGTTGGTGTAACTACATCTGCAGGTTTTTTAGAGCAGCAGACTAACAATAAAGAAAAAAAAGCAATAGATAGATAAGCCGCAGCTTTCCTCCGGAACGAAGGTTTAGTAGGTAATTTCATAAAATATTTTTTGGAACAGGATTATATTTACAAACCTATCTAACAAAGTTTGACCGGATGTAATACGATTATTCCAATTAATGGCATTAATTGAACAGTTGATTATCCTGCAGTTAATTGTTTAACGGATACTGTTTTTACCGATGAAATTTTGATATTGTTCCATGATTAAACTAATCAACATCAAACATGAACGAAGACGTTTTTCGAAGTTTCGGCAACATCAGCCCAAAAGAAATTGCACCCGGGTTTTTATCTAAATTTATCCATACGGCAAATAACACGCTCAATTTTATCGAGGTAAAAGCAGGAAGTACCGTTCCGCTGCACCAACATGTGCACGAACAATTGTCGTTTGTGTTGGGAGGAAAGTTTGAATTGACAGTTGCCGGCGAAGCAAGAATTTTAGAACCTGGTTTATTTGCTGTGATCCCGCCAAATGTAGTTCACGGCGGAACTGCTGTTACGGATTGTAAGCTGATTGATTTGTTTAGTCCGGTTCGGGAAGATTATAAAATGTTGTAGACTAACAAATACAATTATTAACGCTATAAAAGCAGTAGAAAATAACCAAGGGTAAGCTGAATTGACATTATATTTTTTTAGAAGATTTTGGAAGCAAAACAGGTATGATTGCGTATTATACAATTGCGATCAAAAAAATAGTGATAAAAGAAGCATTTGAGTTTTTAGTTATAAAATTTAGTTTTGGTTTCAGGCTGAAGGATTTCAAATCACAGTTCTTTGTCCGGAACATTAAAGATCGTGTCGTTTGACTACATTTAATAATTGTTAGCTGTAAACATATATTAATTATGAAATTTCTTATCGCTCTTTCTATTTTACTTTTAAAACTTGTCTTCATCCATTCCTCCAATATTAATCCACCCAAAAAAGAACCGGATTCTATTTTAGCTAAGACTTATAACAAGTTAAACAGCTTAAAAAATATCAGGTATGAAAATACAAGAGAACTTAATTTTTCTTCAGAAAATTACCATAATACTTTTAAGTGGCTTGCTTATTATGATTTTCAAACTACGGATACATTGGCAGGCTTCAAATATCAAATGGATGATTCGACTTCAAAACAGGTTTTTAATGGTACAGAAAAATTTGATCTAAAC
>CAZZVO010000121.1:0-11678 GCA_964657505.1 uncultured Mucilaginibacter sp. | reverse complement strand
ACCTAAAAATCCACCTAAAACAACCCCTTTAAATTTCCCTAAACGGTCAACAGGCAAAGGCAAAACAGGTTCGTCGATTACTTGTATTAATGGAGTTTCCTGGCGAAGAGTCAACTTCGAAAGTTCTAAATTTTTAACAATTTCACTATAAATAGCCATGCTTGCTTGTACATCCACTTGCTTTTTTTGGGAAGGTACACGTAAAGTTAGTTGATTAGGGTTCGCATTGGGTGCAGCGTCTATAGCCAAGGCAACACCATTTATGGAAGAGTTCAAGACCCTTTTTACACTGTCTGACTGTTTTTGTAAAACCTCAACGTTTTGTAAACTTTTCTTTGTTTTAGTTTGAGTATAAAAATTATTGACATTTTCTACCAGCTTATTATTAAAATTTTTTGAAAATAATTCATCTTTGGTACTAACATCAACCCTTATTATACTTAATTTTTTATCCGGTTTTGTAACAGTTAGAAATTTCTTGTTAAAGGTTTCAACTAAATCTGATATAATACTGTCTTGCTTGCGGTTAAATTTTTCGGGGGCACCATTAAAAGATATTGAAGTGATATGATCTTTTTTTCTCCACTCGTCCCGTAGATGGTTATAGTTTATATATCGGTCGATCAGCAATTCTTGTTTTCCATACATAGTTACAGGGCTTAATAAGGTTTTTTCAATCATAATACGGGACTTGTATAATTCCAAAATATTATCTCCCTGAAAAATACCACTTGACCCACCGCCAATGTCTATCCCTGCAAGGGATGCCAGCCCGGCGTATTGGCTTAAACCACCTGATTTACTATCTTCTAATACAAAAGTACTGGTAGCTGTATATATTGGTTTCTTAAAATAAGCGTAGGTTAACCCTAAAAGCCCTCCAATTATGGCTGCAATTAATATAATTGCCCAGTTAGCCAAAAGATGTTGCCAACCTGCTTTAAATTTGAGGACAACTTCTTTTATAGAAATTTCATCCGAATTATTTAAGGCTTGTTGCTGATCAATTATGTCCATAGTCGTAAAAACGCCGGTTAAGGGATTATTTATGAAGGCTGATTATTCCTAAAATAATAGCGCCCAAAGATGCTAAACCTGTAGTAAAACCTAATATTGTTGCTATTGTATTGCCTATGCTTTTAGGTTTTGTAGGTACAAAAATCTCACTTCCCGGCCTAATCCTCGGATGGTTATTAAAGAAAAATATCTTGCGGGTGCCCTTTACTGTTCCATTTGGATAAACCACATACGCCCCTTTTTTTAAGGCATTTGGAGAGAAACCGCCGGCATTTAAAACATAACCTCTAAAAGATTCGGATTTATTGTAGACTACGGCACTTGGATAAAGCACTTCTCCGTTAACGCGAACAACTTGCTGCTGCTTCGGGATTCTCAGTACATCACCATCTTCCAGTAATAAATCTATTTTAGTACCCGGACTTTTTAGAATATTGGTTAGGTCTATACCTACAAAATTATTTCTTGGTTGTAAATAACCGCCTATAGTAGAATCCCTACTTGCTCTTTTTAAACGGTTAAATTGTTCAACCCTTTCTCGTGTTAATGCTGTTGTGTCAGACTTGTTTTTATCTACACCTAAAATGGCAATATTATCCCTTCGTAGAGAACCGCCTTCGACATCTGCCGAAGCTGTTAATCCACCAGCGCGGGCTACTAAATCAGATATTTTTTCATTTTTAGTTTGAATGGTATAAGATCCGGGATACAATACTTCACCTTCTACTTTTACTGTTTTTTGCTTTTCAAATCCTGGTAAACTGTAAACAGAAACGATATCAAAAGGCATCAGCACAAAGTTGATATTGGCTAATTTTAACTGGCTATCTACATCTACTGTAAATACTTCTGCTACCTTGCTACTTTTGGATTGTGGGTCAGAATTATATATCCTCCGTGCAACTTCGATCCGTTTAGGGCTGGCACCTTCGGCAAATCCACCTGCTTTCTGGATCAAATCCTCTACTTTCATATTTTCTGCAAAAGCAAAAACGCCCGGGTTTCTAACCGAACCATTAACCGTAATTTGGTATTTGTCTCTTAAATCAAATATGGAAGAAATATTAATAACATCCTCCCGCTGCAGTTGAATGGTCACTACTTTGTTTAGCACATCTTTTACATTGAAAGAAATAAGTTCTGTGCTATTATCAGATTTTAATCTTGTAATGGTTCCACGATCTGTAAAAGCATCTTCTTTTAATCCGGCGGCTTTTTCAATTAACTGCAGCAAAGTTAGCCCATTTTGCAATTCATATTCGCCAGGACGAAATACTGCTCCATTGATTACTACCCGATTTTCAAACCTATTTAAAATAGACTGGATTGTATATTTATCACCGCGTAAAGGTATATAGTTCTTATAATCAGCTTCTACTACATCAGTCAGCTTCCGCTGTTGGTCACTAATTTGAGAAACTTTTATACGGGCGGTGTAAGCACTATCGGTAAAACCACCAGCATAAGTCAGTATATCCTGCAAAGCTTCGCCAGGTAAAACTTCAAATAACGCCGGTATTTTTACCTGGCCTGCCATTTCTACCCTTGTCCTGTAAGTTGGAACACGTATAACATCCTGGTCCTGTAAAGCAATGTTATCCTTTTGACTACCCTTCACTAAAAAATCGTAAACGTCTAAATTCCTAATAACACGGTTGTTTCTGATAATACTGATTTGCCTTAAACTACCTTTTTCTGTTATTCCTCCAGCAACTGTAAGGGCGTTAAAAGCTGTTGCCAAAGACGGCAAAGTATAGGTGCCAGGTTTTTCTAACTGACCGATCATGATCACTTTGATGCTCCGGATATTACCCAGTGTGACCTGAACATTTGTACCACGCCCAATAGCATAATTATTAGCTGTAAGTTTGCTTTTGATGGAAGAAGTAACATTTTCGATCGTTTTACCGCCTACATTAAGAACACCAATGCCGGGGATATTGATATTTCCTTCCGGAGACACATCCAATCTCCAATTTACAACGGAGTTACCGTAAACATTAATGTTAAGCTGATCATCCGGCCCTACTATATAGTTTATTGGTGTTGCCAGCTTTAAGTTCGGTTCAAAAGAACTACTTTTATTTCTGAAAATATCTGCCCCAAATATTTTAGGTTTTAAACTTTCGAATAAATCTTTGCGGTTTGTAATTGTATCAGTATTATCGGTTTTATAATTTAATCTTCTGCGTCCAGTTGTGGTCGAATCTGAAGAATTAATGTTGCTGCCGTCCTTTCTACGTATTTCATTTACGCGGGCTTGTAGCTTCTGTATCTGGCTACCAGACATCCCTCTGCTTTGGGCTTGCTGTATCAATTCGGCATCGCTTAATCCTGAGTTTTGTGCTTTTTGCATGAGTTCCCTAATACTTTGATCTGAAAGATCATCTACATTAAGCGATGAAATATTTTGAAGGGTAACTTGGGCATTAGCAGGTTTGACTAACCCCACAAACATAACGATGGAGAATATTAATACTAAAAAAAGGCTTTTATTCATAAATTGTACTTATCAGAGTAAGCGAAAGGATACCCTAATAACTGGTAATATTTTTTTCAAAATTAAACTAAATTATCATTTTAGGAAACTAATTTATTTTGCTTGCTTGGTCATACAGTATGGCAGGTACTTATTAACAACTACCGATAACGCAGCGGTAGAGGATGTTACTATTATCAAATTCGGTTTGTACTTATTTTATATCAATCTTTAATCAACCATAATTCCAACATCATCTGTTAATGGTATGCTGCAACAAAGCAAATTTTCTTTATCTCCTAATTCTTGTTTAAAATTATTGTTATTGGAGATTGACCTTAGTTTGCCTGATAATAAACTACCTTTACACAACAAACAACTACCTGTTTGGCAGGAATAGGATAAATCAATACCAGCATCCAAACCTGCTTCCAAGATAGTTTTTCCTTTCACTACTTCAACCTGGTATAGTTTTCCCGCTTGATTGATAGTAATGGTTCTGGTAGTAATCCCTTCAAAACTTTTTGGATCAGCCACTAAGTTAAATTCTTCTGAAAAGATATTTGCTGCGGCAATACCGCGATCTTCCAACAATGCTTTAACTGATTCTTTTAGGCCAACTGGTCCGCAAATGTAATGGAACGACTGTTGAAGGTTATTTTCCTGGTTCAGCACTTCAACTACTTTTTTAGGATCAATCCGCCCTTGAATTACTGTTGGATTACTTTCTTCAACTACTGGTTTTGTGTGAAAATGCCAAACAGTAATAGAATTTGGATGCTCCTTTTGCAATAGATTTATTTGATCGTTAAAGATCGCCGTCTCATAATTCCTGTTTCCATAAACGATAGTTACGTGCTTTACAACCTGATGATGAAGTGCATATTTAGCTAAAGAAAACAAGGGCGTTATCCCGCTCCCGGCTGCCCAAATTACAATGTTGCTATTTGTATTGATCCCTTTATTGTTGAGGGTGAAATCTCCCATTGGCTCCATTACTTCCACAACATCACCTGCTTTTAAACAATCGGCAATGTGATTGGAAACCACTCCGCCAGGAACCCTCTTTACAGTTACATTTAAAGTTGGATCAATGCCCGGAGCTGATGAAAAAGAATATGGCCTTACATACCTGCGGTTATTGATCCTAAAAATCAACGTTAAATATTGACCTGCCTGATATTTTATTTTTTTAAGCCCGGGTTGTTTAAAAACAACTGTAACCGTGTCTGATGTTTCCTGAAGTATTTCTGCAACTTTAAGTGTGTATTGTAGCATACTTACTAACTATAGAGTGTTAACCTTTTTTGCAGATTTATTATCGAGAAAGCTTCCATGCTTCTTTTATCGGTATAAAACTTACTTTCGTTAAAAGGCATCTTTGTCAGAAACAACTATGTTATTAATGTTTAACTGATCATGCCTGACCAACAGGGCCACCAAAATTTAAAGGCAAAGTAGTTACTTCCTTAATTTTTATTTTACCATTTATGGCCTCGAACCTATCAATGTTGTCTTCCAGTGCCATTAATAACCGTTTAGCGTGCTCTGGTGTTAAAATAATACGGCTTTTTACACGCGCTTTTGGAACACCTGGCATCACACGTATAAAATCCAACACAAACTCAGAATCAGAGTGGGTGATGATGGCCAAATTGGAATAAATACCTTCGGCCATATCTTCAGCAAGTTCAATATTCAGCGGGTTCTCGTTTTTCTCTTCCATCTTATTCTTGTTAACAAATACAATGCTTCTTTTATCGGCCTAAAAGTAATATTTACAATTACTACTTTTTAAAGTACTGTTTAAACTATTTTCCTTTCTGTTAAACGCGGGAAATCTCAATTGGTTACATCGAACCAAAATGTGTTTCTACTTTTTTTAATGCTGATCCAATAATTTGGTGCATATCATAATAGCGGTATTCAGCCAAACGCCCGCCAAAAATCACATTTTGTTCCTGATCCGCCAGTTCCTTATACTTTCTGTAAGTCTCGTTATTTAACTGATCATTAATTGGGTAAAATGGCTCGTTACTTTCGTCCCACTCCGCCGGAAATTCGTGGGTGATCACTGTTTTTGGTTGTGTCCCAAACTCAAAGTGTTTGTGCTCAATAATCCTGGTAAAAGGTATTTCACGTTCGGTATAATTTACCAAAGCATCACCTTGATAATTATCCGTGTCTAATGTTTGCTGGTCAAACCTTAAACTTCGGTATTGTAACTTGCCGAATTGGTAATCATAATACTGGTCAATTTTTCCAGTAAAAACAATTTGAGGTGCTAAGGAATTGTAGTATTCTTTGTTGTCGAAATAATTTTCATTCAACCTAACTTCTGTCCCTTCCAGCAAACCTTCAGTCAATTTGTTGTAACCGCCGATTGGAATTCCTTGATAAGCATCGTTAAAATAGTTGTTATCGTAAGTAAACCTAACCGGCAACCGCTTGATAATGAAAGAAGGAAGGTCTTTACAATCGCGCCCCCATTGCTTTTCGGTGTAGCCTTTAATCAGCTTTTCGTAAATATCTGTACCTACTAACGAAAGCGCCTGTTCTTCCAGGTTCTGTGGATCTGTAATGTTTAAATCTTTAATCTGATCGGCAATTACCGCTTTCGCTTCCGCCGGTGTTTTTACTTTCCACAACTGATAAAAAGTGTTCATGTTGAAGGGCAAGTTGTACAAATCGCCTTTGTAATTTGCCACCGGACTGTTGGTATAACGATTGAATTCGACAAAAGAATTTACGTAATCCCAAATGCGTTTATCGTTTGTGTGGAAGATATGCGCACCGTATTTATGTACATTGATTCCTTCTACATTTTCACAGTAAACATTGCCGCCAGCGTGGTCTCTTTTATCTATAATGAGGCATTTTTTACCTCTTTTTTTTGCTTCGTAAGAAAAAACTGCCCCAAACAAACCGGAGCCAACAATCAAATAATCATACATAAATTAAACGGATTTCTATTTTGTAAAAGTGGTAATTTAAATGGAAGTAACCAATTCTGCGGCCGTGAATTATTAATTCTGACAATGCTTCTTTTACCACTTAAAATTTTATTGCATTAAAGAAGGCTTCTTATCACAATATAGATTAAAAACGAAGATGCTTCTTTTACCAGATAAAATCTATTTTAGGTTGAGATTGGATTTTTCTATTCTCAGTCAAATTGTGAAAATGCTTTTTTTACCACACAAAAAAGCCCGGGCAATTTAGATGTCCGGGCTTTAATAAAATTATAAAGGAAGTCTAAGCTTCTACTTCCTCTGATTTTGAAGCTAACAAACGGTCGAATTCTTCCTGAGAACCAACACGAACGTTATCATAAGCACGTAGACCTGTTCCGGAAGGAATCAAGTGGCCAACAATTACGTTTTCTTTTAAGCCGAGCATTTTATCGCGTTTACCGGCAATAGCTGCTTCGTTTAAAACTTTGGTTGTTTCTTGGAACGATGCTGCCGAAATGAACGATTTAGTACCCAAAGATGCCCGGGTAATCCCTTGCAACATTTGACTTGAAGTAGCTGCAATGGCATCACGGGCTTCAACCAGTTTCAAATCTTTCCTTTTCAGTACCGAATTTTCATCACGCAACTTACGTACAGAAAGTATTTGTCCTGGCTTTAAGTTAGGTGAACTTCCCGGATCAACAACTACTTTTTTATCGTAAATTTCATCATTTTCCATCATGAAATCCCATCTGTCAACAGCTTCCCTTTCTAAGAAACGCGTATCACCAGCATCTTCTATCGTAACTTTCTGCATCATTTGGTGCACAATTACTTCAAAATGCTTATCGTTGATTTTTACACCTTGTAAACGATAAACTTCCTGAATACCGTTAACCAAATATTCTTGCACCGCTGCAGGTCCTTTGATTGCTAAAATATCAGCCGGAGAAATTGAACCGTCAGATAATGGCATACCAGCTTTGATAAAATCGTTGTCTTGAACCAAAATATGTTTAGATAACGGAACAAGGTACTTTTTAACCTGGCCATCTTTCGACTCAATGGTGATTTCACGGTTACCTCTTTTGATGCCGCCTAAAGTTACAACACCATCAATTTCGGTAACTACAGCAGGGTTTGAAGGATTACGTGCTTCAAAAAGCTCTGTTACCCGTGGTAAACCACCTGTAATATCTCTGGTTTTACCTGTTGAACGAGGAATTTTAGCGATTACCTGTCCTGTTTGTACCTTTTCGCCTTCATCTACAGCAATGTGTGCACCAACAGGAATATTATATCCTTTAATTACATTTTTGCTGCTGTCGATAATCTGGATAACCGGATTTTTAGTTTTGTCCCTGGTATCGATAATTACTTTTTCACGGTGACCAGTTTGTTCATCAGATTCTTCCCGGAAAGTAATACCTTCCTGAACAGCATCAAATTGTGTTTTACCGGCAAACTCAGAAAGAATTACCGCGTTGTAAGGATCCCAAGAACAAATGCGGTCTCCTTTAGAAATTTGTGAATTGTCTTTAGCGTACAAGTAAGAACCATAAGGAATATTATTGGTCATGATTACCTTGTTGGTATCTTTCTCAATAATCCTAAATTCACCAGAACGGCCCAAAACTACATCAACTTCGCCTTCTTCGTTTTTAAACTGAACAGTCCTTACATTTTCAAACTCAATGATACCATCAAATTTGGCATTAATTTGAGATTCTGCCGCAATGTTAGAAGCGGTACCACCCACGTGGAAAGTACGCAAAGTTAACTGTGTTCCCGGTTCGCCAATAGATTGTGCTGCAATTACACCTACAGCTTCTCCACGTTGTACACGTTTGCCGCTGGCTAAATTACGGCCGTAACAAAGGGCACAAACACCTCTTTTTGCTTCGCAAGTTAACACAGAACGGATTTCAATACCTTCTAAAGGAGAATTTTCGATTCTTTTAGCAGTGTCTTCATTGATATCGTTTCCAGCAGCTATGATCAATTCGTTAGTTAAAGGATCGTGAACATCGCTTAGCGTTGTACGGCCAAGAATCCGGTCGTAAAGTGGTTCAACTATATCTTCGTTGTCTTTTAAAGCAGTTGTGTAAATACCTCTTAAAGTACCGCAATCTGTTTCACCAACAATCATATCTTGGGCAACGTCATGCAAACGACGTGTTAAATAACCAGCATCAGCAGTTTTCAAAGCTGTATCCGCCAGACCTTTACGGGCACCGTGTGTAGAAATGAAATATTCTAACACCGATAAACCTTCTTTAAAGTTAGAAAGAATCGGGTTTTCAATAATTTCACCACCTGATCCTGATTTTTGAGGTTTAGCCATCAAACCACGCATTCCGCAAAGCTGACGAATCTGCTCCTTGGAACCACGCGCTCCGGAATCAAGCATCATGTAAACAGAATTGAAACCTTGATTATCGGTAGAAAGGATCTCCATCACGTTTGCAGTTAAACGGTTGTTGATACGTGTCCAGATATCAATAATCTGATTATAACGCTCATTATTGGTGATGAAGCCCATGTTGTAATTGTTCATCACTTCATCAACTTCTTTCGAAGCCTGGGCAATCAGCGTAACTTTCTCCGCAGGAATATTCAAATCCTGTAGATTAAACGATAAGCCACCACGGAAAGCCATTTGGAAACCAAGTTCTTTAATTTCGTCTAAGAACTGAGCAGCACGCGCCATACCTGTGTTTTTCACTACATCCCCAATAATATCACGAAGTGATTTTTTGGTTAGTAGTTCGTTAATATAACCAACTTCCTCCGGCACAACTTGGTTAAATAATACCCGGCCAACAGTCGTATCGATGATTTTATTTACAATCGTTGTTTCGCTGCGTTCTTTAACATTAACTTTAACTTTTATAAAAGCATGTAGGTCAATCTTTTTCTCGTTGTAAGCGATAATAACTTCTTCAGGAGAATAAAACGTTAAACCTTCGCCTTTTACAACTCGTTCCGCATCTGTTTTACGGCCTTTTGTAATATAATATAATCCTAAAACCATATCCTGTGAAGGAACAGTAATTGGCGTACCATTAGCGGGGTTTAGAATATTATGCGAAGCCAACATCAAAATTTGAGCTTCCAAAATAGCGGCATTACCAAGTGGTACGTGCACAGCCATCTGGTCACCATCAAAATCCGCGTTGAAAGCTGTACAAGTTAATGGGTGAAGTTGAATTGCTTTTCCTTCTATCAATTTTGGTTGAAAAGCCTGGATACCTAAACGGTGCAAAGTTGGTGCACGGTTTAACAATACAGGATGTCCTTTCAATACGTTTTCCAGAATGTCCCAAACAATCGGGTCTTTTCGGTCAACAATTTTTTTGGCAGACTTTACTGTTTTTACGATACCTCTTTCAATCATCTTACGGATGATGAACGGTTTGAACAACTCAGCAGCCATATCTTTTGGCAAACCGCATTCGTGCAATTTCAGGTTGGGACCAACAACAATTACGGAACGTGCTGAATAATCCACACGTTTACCCAACAAATTTTGACGGAAACGGCCTTGCTTACCTTTTAAAATATCTGATAACGATTTAAGCGCACGATTACCTTCAGTTTTAACAGCATTTACTTTACGTGAGTTATCAAACAAAGAATCTACTGCTTCCTGAAGCATACGTTTCTCGTTACGCAAAATCACTTCTGGAGCTTTAATCTCAATTAATCTCTTTAAACGATTGTTGCGGATAATTACCCGACGGTACAAATCGTTCAAATCAGAAGTCGCAAAACGACCACCTTCCAATGGAACTAACGGACGTAATTCTGGCGGAATAACAGGAACAATTTTCACGATCATCCATTCCGGATTATTTTCGATCCTTGTTTTCGAATCACGGAAAGCTTCAACAACCTGTAGACGTTTTAAAGCTTCGTTTTTACGTTGCTGAGAAGTTTCATTTGCTGCCTGGTGGCGAAGATCATAAGATAACTGATCTAAGTCTAAGCCTTTCAACAATTCTTCCAAAGCTTCTGCACCCATTTTAGCGACGAACTTTTGCGTGTCTTTATCGTCTAAATATTGGTTTTCCTTAGGAAGCGTATCTAAAATATCCAGATATTCTTCTTCAGTCAGAAAATCCATTTTAGAGATTCCGTCTGCTTCTTTTATACCTGGTTTTATTACAACGTAGCGTTCGTAATAAATAATCAGATCGAGTTTTTTGGTTGGCAATCCTAATAAATAGCCAATTTTGTTAGGCAACGAACGGAAGTACCAAATGTGCGCTACAGGAACTACCAAATTAATGTGCCCCATACGCTCACGACGTACTTTTTTCTCGGTTACTTCAACACCGCAACGATCGCAAACGATTCCTTTATAACGGATTCGTTTGTATTTACCGCAATGGCATTCATAATCTTTTACCGGACCGAAGATTCTTTCGCAAAATAAACCATCACGTTCGGGCTTATAGGTCCGATAGTTAATGGTCTCCGGTTTTAGAACTTCCCCGCTTGAACGTTCGAGAATGGATTCGGGAGAAGCCAGACTTACCGTAATCGTAGTGAAATTACTTTTGATTTTATTATCCTTTTTATACGACATAGTTCTTTTTTTAATTTTGAAAGCCGAATAAATGCTTCTTTTATCGACTAAAAAACTGGTATCCTAATTTGTGCTTTTTTTCTAAAGTTAAATTTTGGTTCTAATTTTAGTATGCTAAAAGAAGCATTGCAAACCAGCTATAAATGATAGTTTAAAGTTATGAGTGATAAAAAAATCACTCATAACTTATCTTTTAGAACTTATTCTAGAGTGATGTCCAAACCTAAACCTCTTAATTCGTGAACCAATACGTTGAACGATTCAGGAACTGATGGCGTTGGAAGGTTTTCACCTTTAACGATTGCTTCGTATGTTTTAGCGCGTCCAATTACATCATCTGACTTAACAGTGAGAATCTCTTGCAAGATATTAGCTGCACCAAATGCTTCTAATGCCCAAACTTCCATCTCACCAAAACGCTGACCACCAAATTGTGCTTTACCACCCAATGGTTGTTGTGTGATTAATGAATACGGCCCGATAGAACGTGCGTGCATCTTGTCATCAACCATGTGGCCTAATTTTAACATGTAGATAATACCGACTGTTGTTTGCTGATCGAAACGATCACCGGTTAAACCGTTGTATAAGTAAGTTCTTCCTGATGTTGGTACACCTGCTTTAGCAACCCATTCTT
>CAZZVO010000120.1:0-11700 GCA_964657505.1 uncultured Mucilaginibacter sp. | reverse complement strand
GTTTATAGTTCATAGATCATGGGTAATGGTTCATAGTTCATTCAAGTTTTCGACCATGAACCATGAACTATAAACCATCAACCACTAAATAAATATTCCAAAATCCCTTTTGCGCCGTCTTTTCCGGCTTGTACTGCATCAACAACTTCTTTGCCGCCGTTTACGCAATCGCCACCTGCAAAAACTCCGTTTAAGCTGGTTACACCGTTTGTGTCCGTTGTTATTTTTCCTGTTTGATGTTGAATATTATTACCCTCAACCAAATTTTCAAATGGCATTTGTCCGGTTGCTTTGATCACCATGTCCACATCTAAAATGATGGTTTCGCCAGTTTCAATTGGTGACCGTCGTCCACTTGCATCTGCTTCGCCCAAAACCATTGTGTTGCAAACCAACTGCGCAACTTTACCATTTTGACCGATGATTTCTTTTGGTGAAGCCAGCCAGATAATATTGCAGCCATCGAGTTTGGCAATATCCAGTTCGGTTTGAGTGCAGGGCATTTCAGCATGAGTTCGTCGGTAAAGCATGGTTACTTGTTTAGCACCCAGCCGTTTAGCTTGTGTTGCTGCATCAATGGCCGTCATACCCATTCCGATTACCGCAACGTTTTCTCCCACTAAAACTTCCTGAAAAGGTTTGCTGCGGAGATCATAAATAAAGCTGATGGCATCCACAACGCCTTCTAATTCTTCTCCCGGAATAGCTAATTGCAGAGCCAAACCCACGCCAATTCCGATGTAAACAGCATCGTAAAGCACCTGCAAATCCGCCAGCTTTACGTTATTCCCAAGTTCCTGATTGTACCTGATTTTGATTCCGCCCAACGACAAAACGTAATCCACTTCCTCCTCGCAAAACTGGTTGGTAACTTTGTAGGCCGCAATTCCATACGTCATCAAACCGCCGCCTTTCGCTTCCTTTTCAAAAATCGTCACATCAACACCCTCGCGCGAAAGCATGTGCGCACATGATAATCCCGCCGGACCGGCACCAATTACCGCAACTTTACGGCCGGTTGAAGGTTTACGCTGAAACAAAGGCCATTTTTCTTTGATCGCTTTTTCGGTGGAGAAACGCTGCAAACGCGCAATCTGGATCGGCTCTTCCTCCATCAAATTGTACACGCAAGCACCTTCGCATAGTTTTTCTACCGGACAAACTTTAGAACATCCTCCGCCTAAAATATTAGCGGTAAAAATAGTATGTGCCGAACCTTTGATGTTTTCTGTGGAAATCTGTTTAATAAATTTCGGCACATCAATACTCGTCGGGCAGGATTTCATGCAAGGCGCGTCATAACAAAAAATACAGCGGTTTGCCTCCACCAGCGCAGCCGTTAGGTTTTCAAACGGAGGATGAATATCCGAAAAATTAGTTTCGTACTGCTCTGGATTCAACCTAAAATTAGTGATCGACATGCTTTAAATCCAGCTTAAAGTTCTACCAGTTTACTGTAAGTTTCCGGTCGGCGGTCGCGGAAAAACTGCCAGGTGCTTCTTACTTCGTCGATCATATCCAAATCAAAATCTGCTACCAGCAGCTCATCTTTGTCTTCCGATGCTTGTGCAAAAATTTGTCCGCGCGGATCAACAAAATAAGAAGAACCGTAAAACCGGCCTAAATTCCAGGGCTTTTCTTCGCCAACACGATTGATGCAACCCATAAAATAGCCGTTTGCCGCTGCGTGCGCCGGTTGCTCCAGCTTCCATAAATACTGCGATAAACCTGCGACTGTGGCCGACGGATTGTAAACAATTTCGGCACCGTTCAAACCCAAACAACGCGCGCCATCCGGGAAATGCCGGTCGTAGCAAATGTAAACGCCGATGGTGGCATACTTGGTTTTGAAAACCGGATAACCCAGATTACCAGGCTTAAAGAAGAATTTTTCCCAGAAACCGTTGGTGTGCGGGATGTGGTTTTTGCGGTATTTGCCCAGATAAGTGCCGTCCGCATCAATCACGGCCGCAGTATTATACAACACGCCGGCCTGCTCCTTTTCGTAAATCGGGACGATGATGACCATATTGTATTTCTTCGCATATTCGGCCATCAAATCCGTTGTGGGACCGGGAACAGATTCCGCAGAAGCATACCATTTTGCATCCTGGCCGGGACAAAAATAAGGCGTAGTAAAAATCTCCTGCAAGCATAAAATCTGCACGCCTTTTTCACCAGCTTCGTCAATGTACGGCAAATGCTTTTGCAGCATCGCGTTTTTAATTTCTTCAATCGTGCCCTCGCCTTCCGTTTTCGGCAAGCTCATTTGTATCAATCCTGATTTAACTATCCTTGGCATATTTATTTGTTTTGATGTTGATGGATTTATGTTGATGCTTCTTTTATCACCCTAAAATTGATAAGCTATTTTACCACTGATTTTGATGCGATAAAAGAAGCATCGCGAAAAAAATGAATCTATTTTATACAATATTGGATACCTTGTTCCGCCGGATAAATTGCCCGTTTCCTTTTCCAACTTTGCATTCTCCGTTATCAATGGCAACTTTTCCGCGCAGCAAAACGGTTTTTACTTTTCCGGTGATTTCCCAGCCTTCGTAACCGGAATAATCAACATTCATGTGATGTGTTTTGGCCGATATCGTATGCTTTTGATTTGGGTCGAAGATCACTACATCAGCATCAGAACCAACTGCAATTGTCCCTTTGCGCGGAAACATGCCAAATATTTTTGCAGCATTGGTACTGGTTACTTCCACAAATTTATTCAAGCTGATTTTTCCTTTATTTACGCCTTCAGAAAAAAGCAGTTCTACGCGGTTTTCAATTGCCGGATGTCCGTTCGGGATCTTGGAAAAATCGTCTTTTCCCAACAACTTTTGTTCCCACATAAACGGACAATGGTCGGTCGCCACAATCTGCAATAAACCCTGGTTGATCCCCGCCCAAAGTGCCAACTGGTCTTTCTTTTCCCGCAACGGCGGACTCATCACCCATTTGGCGCCTTCAAAATCTTTTTCGTACAAGGAAGCGTCCAAAAGCAAATATTGAATGCAGGTTTCGGCAAAAATATGCTGGTTTCTTTTTCCTGCATCACGGATCGCATTTAACGCTCCTTCACAAGTTAAATGAACGATATAAGCCGGGCAACCCGTGTAATTCGCCATGTTGGCAAACCGTGCAGATGCTTCAGCTTCAGTTACTTCCGGCTGGGAAAGGTAATGGTAAAGCGGCGAAAATTTTCCTTCCGAACGATGTTTAGCTACCAAAAAATCGATCATATCGCCGTTGGTTGCATGTGTAGTTACCACGCCGCCCTGCTTTTTAACTTCGTTCATCAAACCAACCATTTGCCGGTCGTCAATCATCAGCGCACCTTTGTAAGCCATAAAGGTTTTGAACGAGGTAATGCCTTCTTCCTCCACCATTTCCCTAATTTCGGCCTTAGTACTTTCGTTAAAATCCGTAACCGCCATGTGGAAACTGTAATCGACAACTGCTGTTCCTGTTGCCCGGGACTGCCAATCGGTTAAAGCCGCTTTTAAAGAATTACCCTGCGTTTGCAGCACGAAATCAATCACCGTTGTTGTGCCGCCAAACAAAGCTGCGCGCGTTCCGGTTTCGTAACTATCGCTGGAATACGTGCCCATAAAAGGCATATCCAAATGCACATGCGGATCGATTCCTCCGGGAAAAACCAACATTCCGCTGGCATCAATTTCCTGGTCTGCTTTTACATTAAGATCTTGGCCGATGACTTTGATGGTTTCACCTTCGATATAAATATCAGCAATACAATTATTGGCAGCAGTAATCAGCCTGCCGTTTTTAATTAATACTGACATGGTAATCTCCTTCCTCAACCTTTATCAATTCGTTTGCAGTTGTTTTTTGATCTTGCATCAGCACCAAATAAGTTAAACCCGAAACGAAGAAACCCACAAACCAGGCGTAATTGTACAAGTAAACCAGCCAAGGCCAAACAGCATTTTTATCAACAAAATGGATAACCGTTAAAAAACCAGGCACATTTGGTAAAATCCCCAACAACAAAGCAATAATTGCCACATGATTGAAACCGTTACCGAACGCATAGCTTCCTTTATAGCTGTAAAGTTGTTGCAGGTTGAGTTGTTGTTTGCGGATGAAATAATAATCTGCAATCATGATGCCGCCAATCGGTCCAAGCAAACCTGAATAACCAACTAGCCAGGTAAAAATATAGCCGGAAGGATCGGCAATTAATTTCCAGGGAAATATCAAAACGCCGATAATCCCGGTGATGTAACCGCCGGTTTTAAAATTGATTTTTGTGGGCGAAAGATTGGCAAAATCGTTCGCCGGACTTACAATATTAGCGGCAATATTGGTGGCCAGAGTTGAAAGCGCAACCGCAATCATGGCAATGCTGACCAATAGTTTGCTATCAAATTTTCCGGCCAAAACTACCGGATCCCAAATGGTTTTGCCATAAATAATAAACGTTGCAGAAGTGACTACCACGCCGATAAAAGAAAACAAAGTCATGGAAGTTGGTAAGCCAATTGCTTGTCCCATAGTTTGCGAACGCTGACTTTTGGCATATCTTGTAAAGTCCGGAATGTTGAGTGATAATGTTGCCCAAAAACCAACCATTCCGGTGAGTGATGGGAAAAAGAAAGTCCAAAATTGGGAAACGGATTTAAACTTGGAAGGCTGCGAAAGTATCGGACCTAAACCATGTCCGGCAGAAATCGCCCAAAATAATAAGGCCAAAGCTGCCGCCGGAAGAAAAAAAGCTTTAAACAACAACAACTTTTTGATGCTTTCGACACCCAAATAAACTACATACATGTTGAGCATCCAAAATAACAAAAACATCAAAGCCGGTCCGGTTTGTAAGGACCAGGATGGTGGAAATATTTGTGGAAGTTTTTCTATCGATGGAACCCACAATTTTACCATTTGGTACAAAGCAAAACCACCGATCCAAGTTTGGATGCCAAACCAGCCGCATGCAATTACGGCACGCAACATAGCCGGAATATTGGCACCTTTTACGCCGAAACTTGCCCTTGCAAAAACCGGGAACGGAATACCATATTTTGCCCCTGCCCTGCCATTCAAGATCATCGGTACAAGTACAATACTGTTGCCGATAAAGATGGTTAAAATAGATTGCCACCAGTTCATGCCGCCGTCAATTAACGAACTTGCAAGCATATAAGTTGGAATGCACAAACTCATACTAATCCACAAGGCAGCATAGTTCCAGGTATCCCAAGTACGTTTATTTAACGGTACGGGCGCCAGGTCTTCGCTGTACAATTGTAAGTCGTGTGCTTCTTTTATCGGGGTAAAATTGTCTTGCATATTTTCTTCTATAACATCAATATACATACTCATCTGCAATGCATAGTGCTTGCGAAATAATGGCCAATCCTTCGTCAACTTGTTCTTTGGTAATGGATAAGGGCGGCGCAATAAACACGTAATTCCATCGCACAAAAGCATACATGCCTAACTCTTTTATTTTACCAGCGACTTTATTCATGATGGCCATTTCTTCCGGTTTTGCATTGAAAGGCGCCATCGGTTCTTTGGTTTTTCTGTTCTTCACCAGTTCGATGCATCCAAGTAAACCCGTATTTCTAAAATCGCCGATACTTGGATGGATAGCTTTCATTTCATCCACACAACTTTCGATATACAAACCTATGGCTGCGGCATTTTCGATCAAATGTTCGTCTTCATAAATCTTCAAAACCTCCAATCCCGCGGCACAAGTTACCGGGTGCGCCGAATAAGTTAAGCCCAACATTAAAGTTTGATCATTGTAATGTTCGGCTATTTTATCCGATACAATTAAAGCACCCAAAGGCAGGTAACCGGCCGTAATTCCTTTTGCTGTTGCAATCATATCCGGCACAACACCATGGAAATCAACGCCAAACCATTTGCCGGTACGCCCAAAGCCGCTCATCACTTCATCCGCAATTAATAAAATACCGTGTTTATCGCATAACGCCCTGATCTTCTGCAAATAATCCGGCGGATATTTGATACATCCCGACGAGCCGCTTTCGCCTTCCATCAAAATTGCGGCTATGTTTTCCGGACCTTCAAATTCTACCACCCGCTCAATATGGCCTACACATTCGCGGTTGCACCATTCAATTTCTTTTCCCCAAGGGCAGCGGTAACAATACGGGTCTTCCACATGGACAACATTAGGAGCTTGTTGCGCATCGGATTGCAATTTTCGCGGATCGCCGCCCGCAGTCATTGCACCATAAGATGAACCATGAAAAGCCCGGTAACGCGCAATAATTTTGTGCCTGCCGGTGTATAAACGCGCCAGTTTCATGGCATTTTCGATAGCCGTTGCACCACAAACGGTAAACAAGGTTTTGGTTAAATTGCCCGTTGTTATTTCTGCTAATTTTTTGCCCAGTTCGCCGCGCACTTTGGTAACACAGCTCGGCGTAACATAACTTACCTGCTGCATTTGGTCGACCACGGCTTGCGTTACACGCTGGTTGCCGTGGCCGATGTTAACATTGATCAGCCCGGACGAAAAATCAAGATAACGTTTGCCTTCATAATCATACAAGTAAACGCCCTTGGCGTATTTAACCGCAATCGGGTTAATCCCTTTTTGCTTGCTCCAGGAAAACAAAGTGTAATCCAAGTTATTTTGTACAATTTCTTCGGTTTCGGTCAATGCTTCCGTTTCCAATATATTCATCTGCGTTTAGCTAAATCCTGTTTTAATTTTTTAGGTTGATGCTGATTTTTAAAGTTTCGATTGCTGCTTTTACAATTTTGCAAAACAAAAACCACAACGGCTACAAAGCCTGATGCTTCTTTTATCACCCAAAAAATATTGTTTTCTAAATGTATATCCTTAAAACAAAAAATGCAAGTTCTATTATGGTTTTTTGAAGGAAAAACGGAAGGAATAGAAAGAAAAAGATTTTTAAGGTTATTTTGGGTGAGGATTTCTGCTGTCGAAATACAATTCCCGAAAGAAAACGAAATTATGCTGTTATTTTTTCTGTGGAAACGACAAAACGTAGTTTTGGCTTGATAAAAGAAGTATTGAAGATTGAAGAATTTAGAAAGGTTGGTTATTGTTAGAGATTTTTCAGCACAAAAAAGCTTTTTATCAGGATATTCCTATGAAGCTATTCATACCTTAATACACTTGTAACGCAGCTTTATTTTAGATTTTAATTAAGAACTTAGAAAATTTAATTAAAGTTTTAATTATCTTGTGTGCACCTAAAGCCGCATGCAATTTAAACTAACGTTAACACCTATACAAAAGGAAACCTTTGTGCCGTTTAATTATCAGTACCCGCTTTCGGCTGTGATCTATAAAAAGATAGCACAGGCCGATGAAAGTTACGCCGCATTTTTGCACCAGAAAGGTTACGCGCAAAATGACCATTCCAGGCATTTTAAATTTTTTACTTTTTCTAACCTGCAAGCCAAATTTATAGCGGTAAAAGAAGCATTGAAGCTGCAAGGCAGTTCGGTTTCGTTTATCCTGGCATGCCACATGCCGGAATTTGCAGAAAATTTAGTTAAAGGCGTGTTTGCTAACCAGCAGCTTTCTATTGGCGACCGTACGGCACAAGCTGATTTTACCGTAACACAAATTGAAGCTTTGCCTTCACTTGTTGTAAACAAAAGTTTGGAAACGATAAATACTGTAAACTTAAAACTGCTTTCGCCCATTTTAATTGGCCGGAAAAATAACCGGGGAAACGATGATTACCTTTCTCCGGAAGATGCAGATTTTATTCCGCTGCTGAAACAAAACCTGTGCGAAAAACTGGCTGTAGCTTACGGACCGGAAATAGCAGCACAGGAAACCCAACAAAAAACTTTTGAAATACAAACCTGCGGACTGGCTAAACTAAAATCGCGCTTGGTTACCATAAAAGCAGGTAAAGCAGCCGAAACCAAAGTTCGTGGGTTTTTAGGTTTTGAGTTGGAAATGGAAGCTTCGGGGAGGGTTTTGGAAATGGCTTTGAATGCAGGTTTGGGTGGAATGAATGGGATGGGGTTTGGATGTGTGGAAGGGGAAATGACAAAATGAAATTTCAAAATACAAATTCCTTTAGTTCCGTGCTTAAAGCAACCCCACATGTAGCGAGTTTTAGAGACTAAAGCAATTTGTACATTACAAATTTAAGAAAACGGGAGAATTGCAAATGAGATTTTTATATAGATGAAGTTTACTATTGAAAAATTTTAAATATGAGTGAAGGAATTAATTACAACAGTAGAATTACTATAGAACCAGGAAAAAGAAGCGGGAAACCTTGTATTAGAGGTTTACGCATTTCGGTAACAGATGTACTTAGCTATTTAGCTTCTGGAATGACGATTGAAGAAATTATTGATGATTTTCCTGAGTTATCAAAAGAAGATGTTTTAGCTTGTGTAAAGTATGTGCGTCAAATAAATGATATTTAAGATTACTTAGTGAAAAAAGTACATGAAAGAAATAGATAAAGTAACAACACAATATCTTACAAATATAACTGGCGATCCTTTTGCTGATACTGGAGGATTGGTGATAAAATTTTTATGGACTTTGCCGCATCTGCAAGATCGAGATATAATGGGTCTTATAGATTTTGCTGCAAATCTTTATGTAAATAAATGGAATGGTAAACTTCATGCCTTTTTTTTAAATTCTAAAATTACCCAAGCGGCTTTTGCTGGGCAACGTAAAATTGATGAAGCTTTAAAATATTATAAAGCTTTAATTCAGGAAACAGAAAGCCATCATGAAGGATATTGTAGAATTTCAGGGAGGAAAACAAAATTATTTTCTGCAGGCAGAGATAACCATATTCTTTCAGGTTCCGGTACTTTTATCAATTTTCATCACAACTTTGAATCTGGGTTATATCTTTCTAAAGAAATATTGATTAGGATATTTTTTGTTCCATTGGGGTTGATTCAATTAAGCGATAAGGTTGCTATGCTTAGTAGTAACCATGAGAAAATAACTGAATTCTTTATCGAAAGAAATTGTAGAGAGAATCTGAATGCCATTAGTAATGGTACTGCAGAAGGGGTATTACGGTCAGAATTTAATAATCCGGCAAATGCGTTGTTCAGCTTCGCTGATAGTTACTTAAATACTTATTTAAAAGAATTTTTATTAGACGATGAAAATGAATTGTTTAACGAAGCAGATGTAACATTAAATTTATATCACTTTACAAATTTTGGAGCAAGCCCGGAAGTTGTAATTTACATTCTAGGATCAAAAGTTTTTAAGTTTTATGCTTTTTGTAATCGCATTAAAATAAAAAAAGATTGGAACAAGTTTCTTAGAAATAACTACGGAAGTTTTAAACATAAAGGAGCAACCTTCAATGAAGATAAAGAAGTGTGGGATAGTAAAAGTGAAACTGTTGATTATGAAACATACAAAATTTGGAAAAATAATGTCCTTGAAAACTTGTTAACAGGAAGATCTATCTTGGGAAATATACTTCGCTGGAATATAAAACATTCTTTCCCTTTTATTATAGTCGAAAGATATCAAACAATTATAAAAAACATGGATAAAAGAAGTATTGATAAAATTAAGCAGGTAGCAGATTTTATTGTAATAAACCGCGAAACCGACTTTATTACGAAAAGTATTAAACGATTGAATAGCGAAAAATCACCTCATGGATTACGGCAGTTTTTTGTAAAGTTAAATAGCGAAAACTATCAAAAAGAAGCAGATAAAGCTTTAATTACTGTCCAAGATTATGCTGAGTATTTATTTCCAGATGGAGGTAATTGGCGAGAGGTAAGGGATGTCTTACTAATTGCAATTTATGAAAAACTACACGAAACTAACAAGGTAGTACCAATTCCAATTTTAGAAGACGAAGAACTTGAATCACAAATTTTAGATTAATATAATTATGAAATTAAAAACACAGGGTTTTATTTTATTAGACGTAGATGTTGTTGCTCTAAATAATGCTGGAAAAAGCACAATAAGTAATTTTGATAATGCAGTTGCTACAAAAAAAGTTTTCAAAAATGGAAGAGCATATACGTATGTGTCTGGTCAAGCATGGCGTTATTGGTGGCGTGATGCTTTACAAAGAAATCATGGTTGGAATATCTCACCTATAACAAGAGATAATAAAATTGCATTTACAGCGGCTGACCCAATAAAATACCCTGATGATGATATTTTTGGATATATGAAAGCAGCAAAGGATGTTATAGTAGATGAAGACGGAAAACCAATATTGAAAAATGGTAAGGAACAAACGGAAAATGTAACGGTTACGCGTATTTCGCCTTTAAAAAATTCAGTGATTGTTTCTGTTAGTTCTACTCGTCCAGCAGAAAACTGGTCAAGTATGGCTCGTCAAGAAGGAGATTCTGTTCCTTACGTAAAAGAAGAGTACAGTGCCATAATGAAAGGAATGTTCTCTTTAGACTTGGAACAAGCTGGCACTTTTTCTAATTACAATAAAACAGGATTTAAAAATCTAACAGAAAAACTTAGAGAAGATGCCCTTGCAAATGGTGCTATTGAGATTGAGGATAGTTATGTAAAAGATAGTAAGGGTAATGCTCAAAAATTAGTTCGTTTAACAAAGGAAATTCGTGAAAAAAGAATTGAGGACACACTCAAAGCCCTAAAAACTATTTCAGGTGGGGCAATGCAGACAAATAATATGTCAGATGTTACACCTAAGTTTATTGTATTAGCAACTACAACTACTGGAAATCATCCATTTTCTCATATTGCTACAAGCGAAGGGATAAATAGTGATAAAATGTACCTCAACATTGCAGGAATTAAAGAAGTGCTCAAAGATTATAAAGAGCAATTTCAAGGCATAGTATTTATTGGCAGGCGTAGTGGTTTTCTCGATGATTATACCGATTCTTTAAAAGAATTAGAATTATTAGGCAACGAATACCCGAACGTTCAGATTGGATCAATAAATGAAACTATTGATAATTATTGTAAACAGTTGCTACAACAATTAGTATAATGGAATTTTATGCTATTGATATAAGAAGCTGGACAGCCAGTTTTCGTTATCCAAATCTGATTAGTGGCATACAACCAACCTTAGAAGTACCACCACTAAGTACAGTTTTGGGGTTGATAAATGCCGCTGCAGGATTTTATGTAAATCATAAACAACTTTCAATTGGATATTACTTTGAATTTCAGGGAAAAGAAATTGATTTGGAAACAATTTATATGATTGATAGTAATAAAGGTAAAGCAACTAACAATGCTAAGTCAAACGTCCTTAAAAGAGAGTTTCTATTTGAAAATTTTTTACGCTTGTATGTTTCTGATGAAGAAATAGTTAACTATCTAAAATTTCCGGTATATCCGTTAGTATTAGGAAGGATAAATGATTTGGCATCTGTTGATTTAGCAGGAATCCATAAAAAGGATTTAACAGAAGTAGATAATGCTGATAAAATTAAAGGACAAATTGTGCCATTTGCTAATAATTATCTTCCCGGAGTAATCCAAGCTCTACCAAAATACTTCTCCAATACAATTCCACGACAAAATATAGGTACAGAATCATATTCTGTACTTAATCATAATTCTAAAGTTAGCAGTAATATTAAAGCCTATCGAGATACAATTGGTAAAAATGAAGTAGATATATATATACATCAATTGAACTTTGGAATTGAAATGACCTTCCGCAGATAGTAGGATACATCGATGTAAACTTTTAA
>CAZZVO010000119.1:0-11790 GCA_964657505.1 uncultured Mucilaginibacter sp. | reverse complement strand
AAGCGATACTTAAAAATTTTTTGGTAGAAATTTTCATCAATGTAAATGTTTAAGGGTTTGTTCTAAAAATAGCGTTTTGTATTTTCTTAATTTCGGCCTGATGAAAAAATCATGTATCTTTTTACTTACAGTCATCTTTGGCACCGGTGTTTTTGCGCAGCCAATTAAAACCGGCATACTGGTAATTGGCGGCGGTGCAGCAGGCGTAGCAGCCGGGATCCAAAGCGCGCGCAGCAATGTAAAAACGATAATTATTGAAACCGGACCATGGCTGGGCGGCAGTTTAACTTCGGGTGCAATGTGTGTGGTTGATGGAAACCGGAATTTTCCATCAGGGATTTGGGGCGAATTTAGGAGACGCCTCCAGGAATATTATAAAATTACACCTGGTTTTGATACCACAAGCAACTCGGTTCTCCGTTTTGAACCGGCTGTTGGTGCGGCTATTTTGAAAAGGATTACTGATACGGTCAAAAATCTGACAGTGAGGACGAATGCTTCTTTTATCGGCATAAAAAAAGATGGGATCGGTTATGAAGTTACGGCGAAAATAAACGGAGAAAATGCAGTAATTAAAGCGGACGTTGTGGTTGATGGGACCGAAACCGGAAACGTAGCTTTAAAACTTGGCGTTCCGTTTGATTCTGGTTTTGAAAGCGAGGTGCAATCCGGTGAAAAATGGGCACCAAAAACAGCATTGCCAATTATCCAGAACATGACCTGGATTGCGATTTTAAAAGATTACGGCCGCGCCGCTGATCGCACGATTGCTAAACCTGAAGGTTACGATGAGAGCTTGTACGCTTCCCTCCAAAGCAAAAACATTAAACAAACGCTGGAAAGCGGCCGTTTGCCGAACGATAAATTTATGCTGAAAGTAAAAGGCGTAAATGATTTTCCTGTTACGATTAGTAATTTTTCTTCAACTCAAAACAGAGAACAAGCTTACCAAAAAGCGCGCTTAAAAACGCTTGGTTTGGTTTATTACCTGCAAACAAAGCTTGGTTTCAAAAATATCAGTTTGGATAACCTGGAATTTACTTCGGCAGATCATTTACCTTATTTGCCTTACATCCGCGAAATGAGGCGCAGCAAAGGCGTAATTAAAATGGTTTTGGACGATATTTACACGCCTTACAACCGTTATTCCAAGCTGTACCGCACTTCTATTGGTATTGGCGATGCTTCGCCAGGTCAGCACCTTTTACCGCTTGGTAATGCGCCCGAAACCAATTATGGTGCTTTCCCGGCTTACAGTATTCCGGCCGGAGCGGTAATTGTTAAGGATTTTGATAATTTTTTAGTTGCCGAAAAAGCCATGTCGGTTACGCATTTGGTTAACGCGAGCACGATGTACCCTTCGGTGCAAATGACGGTTGGACAAGGCATTGGAACGATTGCTGCTTATTGTTCCTTCTTCAAAACAAGCACTAAGAATATTAAACTGCGCCTCATTCAGAATGAAATATTAACCTATCATGGTTATTTGATGCCTTTTACCGATGTAAAACAATCTGATCCGCAGTTTATTGCGATACAAAAAATTGGCGTAACCGGATTGCTGCAAGGCATACAAAAACCCTCTGGAGCTGCTGCGCCGGTTTACTTTTTGCCTGATTCTAACGTAAAAACTGCGGAGGTTAAACCAGTTTTAGCTGAAATTTATACGCGCTCTTTTTTATGGTTCAACAAAAATAAACCTGCTGAATTTTTCACCATCGGCAATATGCTTTCTTTTATTGAAGAACTGGGCTTGCGTGATGCTAAAACTTTTCAGCTTCAAATTAAAAACGACTGGAAAAGTAAACTGCATTTAAACTCGGTTTTTGAACTGAACCGAACAATAACGCGACGTGAGTTTGCCGCTTTGGCCGATGTTTATCTGAAACCGTTTGACCGCCGGATTGATTTAACCGGCAAATTGCTGAACTAAGTTTTATGCCGGTAAAAGAAGTATGCGTAATGAGAACGTATTGCCAGATTGCTGAAAATGGAGTTTGAAGCAGAAAACTTAAACTAACATATTGTGCAAAACTTTTTGAAATAAATTAATATAGAATTGTTGTTTTAACAGATATTAAAACATAATTTTATAGAGAGATTAAAAGCTTATACGATTTACTTGTATATGAAGCCGCGAACTTCAGCTATTTGTAAAAACGACGAGCGATTTACATTCTAATTGTTAATTTTTTTTTGGGGGAAAGCCGTTCTGTTTATTCAGAACGGCTTTTTATTTTAATTAGCTTTTAATGGGCGTCTACTGGCATTTGTGCATTTTTACGGCGGAATGGTTGCAGATATAATAAAGGTATAGAAATCAGCATGATCAAACCGGTAAGCCAATAGGCATCGTTATAAGTAAGCAGTAACGATTGTTTTATTACTGCCCCTTCCATTGCCCCGTAGGCCATATGTGTTGCATCTAACATTGATTTACCCTTTGCTAAAAATGCCTGAACGTACATATTGTACCGTTGTACAAAAGCCGGGTTATAGGGGTTAATGTTTACCAGTAAACTGTTACGGTGCACTCCCTGGCGGATGTGTATTACTGTGGTCAGCGCTGCAATACCAAACGAGCCGCCTAATTGCCGCATCATGTTGTTTAAACCAGTGCCTTGCCCTAACTCTGCCCCTTTTAGATCGGCAATAGCCAAAGTAGTTAAGGGTACAAAAAGCAGTGCCATGCCAATACCACGTATTGCAAGCGGTATAAAAAAATCGCCTTTACCTGTTTCTAAGGTAGAATTAGCCAGCATGTGTGTAAACACAAAAAACATTAACATACCAACAGTGGCCATTATTTGTGCCGGGATGCCTTTGTTAAGCATTTTGCCTACTAATGGCATCATGGCCAGCGTAAATAATCCTCCCGGAAATAAAAGCTTGCCTGTATCTTCCGATGAAAAACCTAATAAACTTTGGCAAAAAACGGGGAAAACGAATACTGTACCGTATAACCCAAAACCAAGTATAAACGAAGTAAACATCCCAATAGAAAAACTTTTATGCCGCATGATACTAAAGTTTACTATTGGAAACTCGGTACTCATCTCGCGCCAAATAAACAATAGCAAGCCTAAAATAGCGGTGATGGATAATATTAGTATATATGTTTTTGCAAACCAGTCTTCCGATTCGCCTTTTTCTAAAATTACCTGTAAACTGCCTACTGCTAAAGCCAGCAAACCAATTCCGTACCAGTCGATCGGCTTCCCCCGCCCTGTTTTGGGTGTTTCCCGTACAAAAGTATAGGTAAAAAAAGCAGCTAATGCACCTACTGGTAGGTTTACGTAAAATATCCAAGGCCAGGAAAAGTGTTCGGTTAAATAACCCCCAATTGTTGGCCCTACCGTTGGCCCAACTACAGCACCAAACCCAAATAAGGCTGTTGCTGTGCCAACCTGTTCCCGCGGCCAGGTTTCTAATAAAATTGCCTGTGCTGTTGAAATTAACCCGCCGCCTGCAATACCTTGTAAAATCCTAAACCCAACCAGTTCGCTTAAGCTATGCGCATTACCACAAAGAAATGAAGCGATGGTAAACAGTATGATAGAACCAAGAAAGTAGTTTTTCCTTCCGAAGAAACTACCCAGCCAACCCGACATTGGTAAAATAATTACGTTGGCAACTGCATAACCGGTAGTAATCCAGGCAACGTCTTCCAAGGTTGCACCCAAGTTTCCCTGTATAGTAGGCAGCGATACGTTTACAATGGTTGTATCAATCAGCTCTAACAGAGAAGCTGTAATTACCGTGATGGTAATAATCCATTTTTTAAAACCTACTTCTGCCATCGCTTTAATCTTTATAAATAACAGAAACATTTACACTCATGCCTGGGCGTAGTTTTTCCATTACTTCTTTGTTTGCATTGATTTTTACTTTAACGGGCACACGTTGTACTACTTTTACAAAGTTTCCGGTTGCATTATCTGGCGGAAGCAATGAAAATTTAGCACCTGTTGCCGGAGAAAAATTGTAAACAGTTCCTTGTAATTTTAAATCAGGGAAAGCGTCTACTTCCAGATCAACTTTTTCTCCGGTACGCAGGTTATTTAACTGTGTTTCTTTAAAATTAGCGGTAACATAAAGGCTGTTATCGTTCACTACAGAAAACAAAGTTTGTCCGGCTTGTACCAATTGCCCTTTCTGCACATTCTTTTTGGATACGATACCAGTTGCAGGCGAGTAAATAGTTGTGTAAGTAAGTTGAAGTTTTGCAAAATCAACATCTGCCTGCCGTTGGTTTACACCGGAATTGCTTACTTTTAACTGACTGCGTATTGTACCCAATTGTTCTTGCGCTGCACGGTATTGTTCCTGCGAAGCAACATAATTAGCCTGGGCTACGTCGCGCGTGGCTTTTGCCTGGTCAAATTGTTGTTGGGTAACCGATCCGTCTTTAACTAAATTAGCGTATCGTGCATAATCTTTATTGGCCTGTTCTAACTTGGCTTTTGCAGATGCTACCTGCGCCTTTACACTTGCAGAATTAGCCTCGGTAGTAGGGATTTGCGACTGGCTTACACCAACGCCTGCACCTGCACCTTTTTGTGCCGATAAAGCCTGCTCTACTTTAATTTTATAATCGCGGTCGTCCAGCTTCACTAAAATTTGTCCCTGGTTAACGTGCGTGTTCTCTTCAAAAGCAATGCTATCTACATAACCGCCAACACGGGCAACAACCGGACTGATGTCGCCATCGATCTGTGCATCATCTGTATCTTCGTGCTTGCTGTAATAAATGTATTCCCTGATTCCAAATATAATCCCAACTAAAATTACCAACCCTAAAATAATCGGGACTACCTTGTTTGGTTTTTTGGTAACTACTGGTTCTTCTGTTTCTACTTCCTGTGCCATATTAATACTGTTTTTATTTGTTGATTTTTCCGGTTGATTTTAATAAATTATAATAAGCTAAACCTGCATCAGCCTTTGCAAGCTCCAGGTTAGTTTGCGCTTCATAAAGCAAGGTTTGCGCATCGGCACGGTCTGTTGCCGAAGAAATATTGCTCCGATACCTTGATTCCTGCAATTTGTTGTTCTCTGTAGCCTGGGCAATTGCAGTTTGCAACAAATTAACTTTATTTAAAGCTGTTACATAATTCTGGTAGTTTTGGTTTACCTCGTTTTTAAGGTTATCTGTTACAATGCCTTTATTAATGATTGTCTGATCGCGTTCAATACGAGATTCTGCTTCCCTGTTTTTATTGCTCCACAAAGAACCAAAGTTCCAGGATAGTGCTAAACCTGCAGTAAGAGGTGTGATATAATTGTTTTTTGTTGGAAGCGGATTAAGCGAAATATCCAAATAATATGCCCCTGCAGTTGCTGCTAAAGTTGGTAACCTATCGGCACGGGTAGTTTTAATGTTTGTTTCTGCAACACGTGTGCGTAAATCAAGCTGTTTTATTTCCTGGCGGTTGGCAAAAGCAGTATCTAAATAATTGGTTAAAGGCAAAACCGGATGATCGGTAGTATTTACCTGGTCAACCACAATCTGCGTAGTTTCGGGCAAACCCAATAAAACATCCAAATTATAGTTGATAATTTTACGGTTGCTTTCCAGGTCAACGCCGTTAATCTCGATATTTGATCTTTGCAGTTGGAAACGCAACACATCATTTTTGGTTACAATTCCCTGCTCAAAAAAACGTTGCGATTGTTTGATCTGCTGGTCAATTGTAGTTAAATTTTGGTCTACTACTTTTTTGCTTTGCACCACCTTATACAAGTCGTAATAGGCATTAATAATACCAGAAGTTACCTGGTCTTTATCGTTATCAACATCCAAACGTGCTATTTTAACCAGTAGATCGGTCGATTCACGCGCATATTTAAACTTCCCGCCTGCATAAATTGGTTCGGCAATAGAAGCAATACCTAAATTTGCGTTTGCACTTTTCGGCAAAGAAAAGCTAGATGGCCCAAAAGCTAAAGTATTTGCAGGTATTTGTGCCCGGCTGTACATATAACTAACACTTCCTGTTGGCAAGGCGCGGTCTTTCGCTTGATTATACTGCGACACAGCCTGGTCAATTTTTGATTGCGAATATTTTAATGTTTTACTGTTTTGTAGGCCAAGCTTAATTGCTTCATCTAAAGTAAGTGTACGGTCTTGTGCATTAACCGTAGCAACAGAAACAAACAGTAATATAAAAACATGCTTTAAAAGAAGCATCCTGCCGCTTTTTGAATGAGGTGTTGATTTATAAATTTGTCTAATCATTTTTTGTAGTTAAATAAGATTTTAAAAGTCTTTTCATATAAAGTTTCATCCTGGGATTTAATTCCGTTTCCATAAAATTTTCATCCAACACATCTCTGCCTAATAAGCGCGATGCAATTTGCGGGGTGTTGATGATATAATTTTTAGTGCCGAAAATAGCAGCAATGCAAAGCTCTATATCGGCATCTTTAAAAAACGAACCGTTATCAATCCCTTCCTGCATCACTTTTTTAAACTCCAAAATGTTGGTCATTAAAATATCGGTGATTTTATCCGTTATCTCCCCGTGTTTGCTTAAAGACATTTCCCGGTTAACCAATTTCTGGAAACAACTGTTTGCTGCCACACGGTCTATATATTTATCGATGCAACGCTCCAGCTTATCCCACGGACTTAAGCTTTCATCCTCGGTAATATTTAATAGAAGCGTTTTAAAAGAATATATCTTACGTTCAAAAACAGCTATGAACAAACCTTCTTTCGAACCAAAATAGTAATTAAGCATCGCCATATTTACATTTGCTTCGCCAGAAATTAAACGGGTTGATGCACCTTCATAACCAAACTCAGAAAAAATTTTTTCGGCTACATCCAAGATGTGGTCCTTCTTGTCTATCTTTTCTTTTTCCATTTACAGCTACAAAGTTAATCAAACGATTGATTGATTAGAAAGGTTGCGTTATTATTTTTATTTAATTGCACCTTCATGATAAAACTGAAACCAAGCTTTGATTGATATTTGCTGATACTGTTTTTATCTCCCCAAAACTGTGCCCTTCTCCTTAAATAATGCGGGATACTTTTTATTATCTTCACCTTTTTAAATAATAATGAAGCAACTTTTAATTTTTCTCTCTTTTTTTATACTGATAAAAACAGCATCGGCACAAACCGCCCCTCCTGCCG
Source organism: uncultured Mucilaginibacter sp. (assembly GCA_964657505.1). Lineage (GTDB taxonomy): Bacteria > Bacteroidota > Bacteroidia > Sphingobacteriales > Sphingobacteriaceae > Mucilaginibacter_A. The sequence continues at coordinate 4,646 of CAZZVO010000119.1, read as the reverse complement.
ACCGCATTTCCATCGAACAGGAATTCAAAAAACTGCCGGTTTTAGGAAGTGTGCTTTATATAGCTGCCCATCCTGACGATGAAAACACGCGTCTGCTGGCTTATCTCGCTCAAGAAAAACATTACAGAACCGGTTATTTGGCTTTAACACGAGGCGACGGCGGACAAAATTTAATCGGCAATGAGCAAGGCGAATTATTGGGTCTGATAAGGACACAAGAACTGTTAGCTGCAAGACGTATTGACGGTGCCGAACAGTTTTTTACCCGCGCAAAAGATTTCGGTTTTTCGAAGGGACCGGAAGAAACGCTGAAAATTTGGGATAAAGAAAAGGTTTTAAGCGATGTAGTTTGGGTGATCCGTAGATTTAGGCCCGATGTAATAATCTGCCGTTTCCCAACAACTGGCGAAGGCGGCCACGGCCATCATACTTCATCAGCAATTTTAGCGCAAGAAGCTTTTACGGCGGCTGCCGATCCGAAACGTTTTCCCGAACAATTAAAATTTGTACAGCCTTGGCAAGCTAAACGTTTGTTATGGAACACGTTTAACTTCGGCGGAAACGATACAACGCAGCCAGATCAGTTTAAAATTGATGTTGGCGTTTACAATACTTTGCTGGGAAAAGGTTATGGTGAGATTGCTGCCGATAGTCGCTCGAACCATAAAAGCCAGGGTTTTGGTACGGCCAAACAACGCGGACAATCTTATGAGTTTTTTAAAACGATTTTGGGTGATGCACCGCGAACGGATTTAATGGATGGCATCAACACAACCTGGAAAAGGGTGCAAGGCGGAGACGAGATCAACATCCGCATAAATGATTTGATTAAAAGTTTTAATGAAGAAATTCCTTCAAAATCCTTACCGCTACTGATGAATATTTACGGCTCGGTACAAAAACTATCTGATACATATTGGAAAACGCAAAAAATAAAGGAGCTAAACTTGCTAATCCCCGCTTGTGCTGGTTTGTGGCTGGAAAGTTATGCCGTTAACCCAACGTATGCCGTTGGCGATAGCATCAGCATACGCAACCAGGTGATTAACCGTTCGGGCAGCACTATTAGACTGGTGAGCACAGAAGCTGGCGATCAGAAAAACACTTTTAACACTTTGTTGCCAGCTAATCAAATGCAAAATCTGGACAGTAAAACGATTGCAAAAACCATTACGCAGCCGTATTGGCTCGACGGTTTACAAACGGGCGGAAGTTATCCGGTGGCAAACCAGGATTTGGTTGGTTATCCTGAAAACCCAAATCCGATTTCGGTGAATTGGCAATTTGTGATCAACGGACAGTTATTCACGCTAAACAGGCCGTTATTTTACAAATACGTAAGTCCTGTACGAGGAGAAGTTTATCAGCCTTTGGAAATTACGCCGCCGGTTACGGCTAACTTAGATCAGCAGGTTTATATTTTCAACAACAATCAGCCTAAACAAGTAACGGTCAAGCTAAAAAGCTTTACCAACAGCAGCGGTTCGATCAGTCTAAAAGTTCCGAAAGGCTGGAAAGTTACACCTGCCAATGCTTCTTTTACCGACAAAAAAAAGGGCGATGAATGGAGCGACATTTTTTCCGTGACTTCCGGAATAAGCAAAAATGAAACTGATACAGTGCAAGCAATTACGCAGGTAAACGGGAAAGAATTTAGCCAAGGTATCCACCAAATTACCTACGAACATATCCCGAACATTACTTATTTCCCTCCTTCCCAAGCCAAATTAGTTAATGTTGATTTAAAAGTTAGCGGTAAAAAGATAGGTTATTTGCCCGGTGCCGGAGATTTGGTACCCGAAGCTTTGCAACAGATTGGTTACCAGGTGAGCATGCTAACAGAAAACGAAATCCTGACCGGCAATTTATCAACTTTTGATGCCATTATTATTGGCGTAAGGGCTTTCAATATCAACAATCGTTTATCCACCGAACAGCCTAAATTATTGGATTATGTTAAAAACGGCGGCGTTTTGCTGATTCAGTACAATAATAATAATGGCTTGGTGACTACCCAAATTGGTCCCTATCCGTTTCGGGTAGTCAACGTTCGCGTTACCGATGAAAATGCGCCTGTTACGATTCTTGATCCTGCTAACCCAATTTTAAATTATCCAAATAAAATAACCAGCCAGGATTTTAACGGTTGGATACAAGAGCGCGGAATTTATTTTGCTGCGGATATCAACCCAAAATACCAAACCGTTTTGCAAATGAACGATGCGGGCGAACAACCCAACAAAGGTTCATTAATTGTGGCCGATTATGGCAAAGGCCGTTTTGTTTATACTTCCTTAGTGTTTTTTAGGGAATTGCCCGCAGGCGTTCCGGGTGCTTACCGTTTGTTTATCAACCTCATCAGTAAAGCAAAAAAATAAAATTAGCATTAGGCAGCAATTGGTAATTCGGTTAATTTTACACCTGTAAAAACAGCATCATGGAAAATCAGGAAACAGAAGAAGTTAAAAGTTTTGATAATTTATATTACATCGTTGGGCTGATTGCCGGAATTATAATTGCCTACATTGTGCACGGAACTTTTTTGTGGATGCTGATTGGTGCAGTGCTGGGCTTGCTGAGTGCTGGTTTCTTTATCAAAAAAGTTGCCCCGAGAGATGTGGAGAACTGATATTTAGTTTTCACCGTATTAAAAAACCAGCTTTACAATTATTGTGAAGCTGGTTTTTTAGTTTTTAATTTTTCCGGTTGCTTTATTTTGGCTGATACTTCTTTTATCGCCTAAAACCTGTTAAAACAATAAAAGCCCCACGAAACGATGTCCGTGGAGCTTTCAACCTAAACCTTATCACAATTAAACCAATATTTCTACCGGTTCGAATAAAGATTTATCAATTACCATACCAGAAATAAGTTCGTTTTCTAATAAACTTGCCCAGCTATTTAAATATTTTATCACGTCTTCGATTTTGTTGTGCGACAGGTATTGTTTTCCTTGCGGGAGATTAGCCAAAATCCGATCATCTGATAATTTTTCCAAATGCGCCAAATCCGTCCGCGTGAAACCAAAATCTAACATTGTGTCAATGATATGATCGAACGGTAAACCACTTTGCGGACAATAATCAAATAATTGCTCGTTCCAGTCGCCGTGGCGGCGCATCGCTTCCTGGTGTATGGCGGCTTTGTCCAGATTTGTAACCACTTGTGCTAAATTACCGCAATTGCAGCTACCCATGTGGCCCCATTGGTAAGGCGCCTTGTTTTGTAAGTTTTCTGCCGTTTTACGTAAAGCTTCGATTACTTTTATTGTTGCTTTTGCCATGGTTGCTTAACTGATTAAAAAACAAATTTGTGTTTAAAATTAGCGTTATTTTTTTTCGATGAAAAACTTTCTGAAATAATGATCTAAAAAAAACAATCCTAAAATTACATCGAAAAACAAAAAGCCTTGGATTACAACCGGTTTCAAATAATTATTTACAGACGGCAATTTGATTACGGGCAATTGCGCCGACGAGGTGTGCAACCAATCAATATTCACCAAAATAAAACCTAAAAGCAGCAAAATTGTGCAGATAAAAAAAGCAGCAATGCCGCGGATAATATTGGTGTTAATACGCGTTTTTAAAGGAACGCGCGCATGCTCTGCACGGATATTTTCCATCACTTTAAAGGCAAAACCCATTGAAGGTTCTTCCAGATTAAGCACTGGCATATTTTCCTCGAAAGCCAGCAACTCTGCATATTTGTTGCGGTAATTTTCATCGTGCTCCAACAATAATTTGATGGTTTTTTGCTCTTCTTCGGTGCAAAAACCATCAATATAATTCCAAAGTTGTTCTTCCATTTGGTTCATAACAATTCCCTCACTTCCTGTTTTAACATGCCTTCCAGCTTTTCTTTTAAACGATGGCGGGCGCGGTGCAGTTTTACTTTCACGGTATTTGTTTCTAGGCCGATCACTTGCGCAATTTCTTCTAATGATTGTTCGCCCTGATAAAATAAAGTTAAGATTGTTGCATCGTCTGGCAATAATTGATTGATGGCTAAATTTATGTAAAACGATCTCGATTTTTGCTCGGTGCTATCCAGCTTTGCTTCCGAAGTTAACAGATTTGCTTGTGTAAAAACAGTATCGTCGTCTATCGAATCTATTTTTATCTTTTTCTTCCGAAGAAAAGTCATTGAAGTTGTATAAACGATTTGATAAAGCCACGTTGTAAATTTGGATTGCTGCTGAAAAGAAGCTAAACTTTTATACACTTTTACGAAGCAATCCTGTGCAATTTCTTCGGCATCTTCCCGCCTTTTGGTAAAGCGCAACGCCAGCGTAAACGCGTAGCGCTGGTGCCGTTTCACCAGATCGGCGTAAGCAGCCTGGTTGCCGGCCAGCACCTGGCGGATTAGTTCTATATCGCTTTCCGTATTTTGCATCGATTATTGTTTCAGACGCGTTTAAGTTAATGTAGGTTACAGTTGATGCTGTTTTTATCTTTATAAAATTTTGCACTGCCACCTCGTTACTTTTTTTATTTTGATTTGACGTTCTTTTTGCTTGATCAAAGAACTTGAAATCGGCAACCGCAGGTTTCTAAGATGAAATCATAACTATTAATGGATCGGGTCTTCGCCCTCTTTACGTTCTTTTTGCTTGATCAAAAAGAACCAACGAAATCAAGAACGGC
>CAZZVO010000118.1:10141-11791 GCA_964657505.1 uncultured Mucilaginibacter sp. | reverse complement strand
TGAACCTCTTTTTTCCCGCGCGCAGGTAAAGGTTCTTTTCATGGTAATAGGATTGTAGGTAACGGTCGCGGCCAAGCCAGCCGTGGCTGAGTTCCCCTTTGATTTGCAGCCAGCCATTGGTAAACGGTACATCGACGTAATCGGTCAGGGCAATACTGATCTGCGGGATGGGCAGCGCGTTGCCGCTAACGCCCATCGAACCTGATGACAAATCCTTGTCGACTTCGCCCGGGATGTCCTTGTAACGGCCATAGCGAATTTCGAGCTTTTTAAAACCCGCTTTGATATAGCCTTCCTGGAAAATCACATCCTGGAAATGGTTGTTGTTAATTAGGTTTGAGCCGTAGCGAACGTAAAAAGGTGCAAAATTGTATTGTTTAATTAAAAAATACTTGGAGTACGCTAATAATATTAGTATATTTACCGTTGATATCCTATGAAAACTTTCATCCACTTCATATTTACCTGCCTCGTATCTACTTTCGCCTTCTTCGGTGTCCTGGGTGGCAAAAGCCCATCGCCGGGGTTGGCAGTTGCCTTTGGCATCTGGCTATCTTCGTCTGGCGTTATTGGCTTCGTACAAAAAGAGAAGTCATGAAACGGAGATATGATGAACAGATGTTCAGAGAACATATGCGCCTTAAAAACAGCGGCGCACGTCGTTAATTTCACTGGGTTTGCATCAATTCTTGCGGCGGCTAACACCGTGATAGTGATAACCTTTTTCAAATGGTCCCGAGTCAAATGCTTCGGGGCTTTTCTTTTTTAAATAACTTTTTCCTGTCATCAATCAATGGATAGCCAATCTGTGCCATTCATGATTACCAAATTTAAGATGTTATTGAAGCCCATGCCTTTGGGGTACGTTTTGAGCTGATTTTATAACGCTTTCATTGATTAGGCTGGGCATATAAAAATCATTTGGCCAGTGTCTACATATCTAAAAACTTCCTGATGAAAGAGGAACTGCAATTGAAAATGAATATCTCTCCCGAGCAGGCTGTCAAAATTTTAAAAGAGCACGGGACATTAATTAGCTTAGAACAGGCTAAAATTATTTTGGCATTTATGTACAAGTTAGGTAAATTGTCAGTCGATCAATACATTAAGATTTAAAGTGCGTCTCAGGCGCGTGTGCTTAAGCGAATTCATATGACAACAGCAGATTGTATATAAGGGTAAGTACTGATGAACAGGCAGATAAAGGATACTCACAACGAGATCAAGAAGAAAGGTTAATTCGTTATTGTCAGGTTAATTTGATCAAAATTAGAAAGACCATTTTTGAAGACCATTCTGCAAAAACTTTTAATAGGCCTCAATGGATAAAATACCTTTCCGACATTAAAATGCAAAAGGGCAGGGGTGCTGAATTGGTACTATTTACAAAATGGGACCGCTTTAGTAGAAATGCAGGTGGTGCATATCAAATGATTTCGGTGCTGAAAAAACTGCAAATCGATCCTCAGGCGATTGAGCAGCCATTAAATATGGAAATACTAGAGAGTAAAATCATGCTTGCTGTTTACTTGGCCTCTCCAGAAGTAGAAAATGACCGCCGCGCTTTGAATGTAAAACATGGCATGCGCCGAGCGCGCAAGGAGGGGAGTTATATGGGCGTGGCACCGGTGGGTTATGACAACAAAACGA
>CAZZVO010000118.1:0-10131 GCA_964657505.1 uncultured Mucilaginibacter sp. | reverse complement strand
CGAGAGAGGACGGTACAAAGTATATAGCACGGAATCCACAGGAAGCGCCATTTGTGCAATGGATTTTTCAGGCAATTGCCGACGGTATTTTTGCTCCGGACCAAATTCGTAAGATGGCCAATGAAAAAGGTTTTATGGTCAGTCGGATGAATTTTTACCGGGAGATCAGAAATCCGCTCTATTGCGGAAAAATAGTGGTAAAGCAATACAAGGATGAGGACGAGCAATGGGTAGAGGGCTTGCACGAACCGCTTATTTCTGAAAAACTATTTTACGAAGTTCAGGACATTCTAAATGGACGAAAAATTGTTTTGCGGGCCCAAGGGGTGAATGTTCATGAAGCCTTACCATTACAGGGTTTTTTAGAATGTACTAAATGCGAACGGCAGTTGACGGCAAGTGCGTCAAAAGGTCGTTCCGGCTATTACTATTATTACCACGCCCAAGCGATATACGGTTGCGGCTGCCGTTACAAAGCGGATGACCTAAATCAACAGATTGAGCTGGAATTAGTAAAATTTGTTCATCTTCCTGGCATGAGCGAATTATATAAGGGTGTGATCCTGGACATATACAAGTCCTACAAAAGTACTGTAAAGGACGAGCGGAAGGAAATTACAGACCAAATTGCTGTGCTAACAGTAAGCTTGCTTCTGCCCGTGAATTACTTTTTGACGGCAAATTAGATGCAGAAGATTTTACAGTGATGAAGAAAGAGTGTGAACAAAAGATTAAACGGCTGGAAGTTTCGCTTGGGGAGGTGAAGCTACAAAAATCAAACCCTTCAAGTCTTGATAATATGATTTTAAATGCAATAGGGGCACTTTTTAACCTCAAACAGTTATACAAAGAAGGAAATGTAACAAGGAAAAGAGAGATACTTGGTTCGATATTTCGAAAAAAGCTGTCTTTTGACGGAAACGAATATCGAACCGCTCGACTAAATGAAGCGGCCTCGCTAATATACCTGATGAATAGTAAGTTAGGAGCTACAAAAAACGGGAAAGAACGTGATTTATTACGTCTTTCCCGTGCAGTACTCCTAACGACACAAATATCCAAACATTTTATTGAGGATGTACGGCTATTAGGACTTTTAAAGGCATAAATCAGATACAGAACAGGAAGAATATCCGGACGTTTGGTGCTAAAGTTTCAAGATAGACTAAATGTGGGTATGGGTTAGCAAGTTCATTTTTACTAAACAAAAGCACGTTTTAGATAATTCGCTATGCTAACAGCGTTATACTTTTGTTGAAAATATTTTATAATGAAAGCAATTGTATTGAGGTTAGAGGTGTAGACAAACTAATCTACACGGATATTGAAAAACCGGTGTTAAAAAATGGTGAGATTAACCCACTACAAAAAAAGCGGTATGATTTTTTTGATATGCTGTTAACGAGTCCCAGTTTGTTTCAAAAAATGGAAAAGCTATATTTACAGGTATCCTGATACACTCTAACGTGATAAATTAAACTGAAATGAGAAACTTATTGCTTCTATTATTGACCACTTGTATGGCCTTCTGTGGGAAAGCACAACTGGTAAAAAATCCTGTCCTTGTCATCGAAGGCGGGAAAATCACAGGTATCAAAACAAAAACGCAAGGCATATTGCTTTATAGAGGCATTCCTTATGCAGCGCCTCCGGTGGGTCAATTACGATGGAGAGAGCCGCAACCAGTTATTGCTTGGAGCGGAATTAAAGTTGCGGATAAATTTGGTGATGCGGCCGTTCAGGACGACCAGGAAATTGGGGGGTTTTATCAGCATGAATTTTACCAGACTGGTGATCCAAGAAGAAGTGAGGATTGCCTTTACCTTAACGTGTGGACGCCCGCTTCAGGCGAAACAAATCGAAAAATATCGGTTGCGATGTACATCCATGGAGGCGGTTTTGTACATGGTTTTGGTAGTGAAATAGAGTTCGACGGTGATGCATGGGCTAAAAGAGGGGTGATACTTGTTACCATTAATTATCGGCTTGGCCCATTGGGATTTTTGTCTCATCCGGCGCTAACAGCGGAAAGTCCAAATCATACCTCGGGAAACCAGGGCATCTTGGACCAAATTGCTGCACTTAAATGGATAAAGAACAATATTGCACAATTTGGAGGCGATCCAAATAATGTTACTGTTTTTGGCCAAAGTGCAGGCGGCGCAGCGGTAGGCTATTTATGTACCTCGCCTCTCACACAAAATTTAATAAATAAGGCTATTATAATGAGTGGTGGCGGGGTAGTTACCAGTTTAGCCGGGAACGGCCCAAAAACGGTTGCAGAAGACCAGGAAGCAGCGAAAAGTATGTATGATTATTTTGGTTTAACTACAATACAACAAATGCGTAATTATTCAGCAAAGGATTTATTTTCACTTTCTGACAAATACAGGCAGGTAATGGAAAAACAAACCGGGTTTGTTAGCCCCCCTTCACCTATAGGCCGCGTAGCTGACTCGCACAATTTTAAAATTAACGGCTATCAAAGCTACCAAGAGCTTATGGGGCCAATGACCATAAAAGCGCAGTGGGCAGTGGCACAAAATCCGCCTCTTGCTTCAATAGGCGATATAGTACAACATCCCGTAATAAAATTACCAAGTTCCGGTCCAATTATCGACGGGTATTCCATCGCTCAAACTTTTTCTGACGCAGTAAGGTCAGGAAATTTACACCACATACCCTACATGATTGGTTCCGTTGGTAACGATGTTGCTTTCTTGGCTAAAGGAATTGATGAATTTTGCTTATTGAACGAACAGCAAGGAAATACAGCTTATGCATACCAATTTACCCGCGAGCTTCCGGGCGATGACGCCGGCCCATTTCATTCGGGCGAACTCTGGTATATATTTAGAACACTCGACCAATCATGGCGGCCAGTGACCAAAGCTGATTATGCCCTTAGCGAAAAAATGGTAGATCGCTGGACAAATTTTGCAAAATTTGGCGATCCAAACAGCAAAAACGATGAGGTATGGAAGCCGTTTACCAAAGAAAATAAACAAGTTTATACCTTTGATATTTCAAAATAACATGTTGCAAATAAATTCGAGTGGTATACCCAAATAAAAGGCAATTTAAACGCCGGGAGTCGCTTTGAAAATTGGAATACTAGTTAAATATTTGGAACTAATCGACGAGTGCATCAATTGATTGGGCCTATGGTCAGTATTATCACCGCCCCAACCAAAATAACAAAAGCCGACCCTAAGATCAGCTTTTGTACTCGGGGCGGGAATCGAACCCGCACTCCTTTAACGGGAACAGGATTTTAAGTCCTGCGTGTCTACCAGTTCCACCACCCGAGCAAGTGATTTTTGGTTATTTCCTCCAAACAAAAGTCCCTCTCTTTTGGAGAGGGATTTAGGGTGAGGCTTTTAAAGCGTTTTAGAGCGAAAGACGAGGTTCGAACTCGCGACCTCAACCTTGGCAAGGTTGCGCTCTACCAACTGAGCTACTTTCGCATTGCGGTTGCAAATATATACAGATTCAAAAAAAACACAAGGCTTTGCATGTATATTTTTTAAAGTTTTTTATAAGTCGTTGGCTTTCAAAACTTCAGCTACCAAATCTCCTTCGTAGCCTTTGCCAAAGGCGAACTGTTTTAGCTGATAGCTTCTTTTAGAAGCATCTTTTTCTTTAGATAAAGCAGCTTTTTTCTCCAAAATCACTTTCAGTTTTACCAGATAATCATCTAAATCTATTTGTAACAAAGCTTTTTTAATCAGTCCATCTGGTATTCTTTTCAACTTTAATGCTTGTTTAATCTTAATTTTCCCCCAACCTTTTTGTCGAAATTTGCCTAAAGCATAAGCATTTGCAAAGCGTTCTTCATTCAAAAAATTATTGCTAATTAGCTCCGAAACAATATTTTCCACATCACGCTGGTGCAAACCAAACGTGTACAGCTTGTCGCGCACTTCTTGCTGGGCGCGCTCCTGGTACACGCAATATTTTTCGGCTTTCTGCAAAGCTGTTTTTGGGTCGAGTATTTTCGGTTTCCGGTCTTCAAATTCCATCTTTTCAAAAATCGCTAAAATTCTTCTATTGGCAGAAATATCTTCAACTTCGCAACATGCCCGGCCAATATCTTTTAACTAAAATCAGCGAAATTTTAGGTGCTAAAAACAGCATCACCCAAGATGTTACGATTGAGCATTTGCTGACCGACAGCCGCCGCATCACCAACGCTTCAACCACATTATTTTTTGCGTTAGAGGGAAGAAGGAACGGCCAGGATTTTATCCCCGAATTATTTGCCGCCGGTGTTTTTAATTTTGTGGTGAAGGAAGATTATCAAATCCCCAAAGAACTTACCAACGCCAACTTTATATGGGTAAAAGAAGTATTGTCGGCCTTGCAGCAATTAGCAGCTTTTCATCGGTTACAGTTTAATTTTGATGTGATTGCCATCACTGGTAGCAACGGCAAAACCGTGGTAAAAGAATGGTTGTACCAGCTCCTTTCGCCGGATAAAAACGTGGTGCGCAGTCCTAAAAGTTACAACTCGCAAACCGGCGTTCCGCTTTCTTTATGGCAAATGGATGCGCAACATGAATTGGGAATTTTTGAAGCCGGAATTTCTTTGCCCGGAGAAATGGAACGTTTGGAAGCGATGATCAAACCAACAATTGGTGTATTGACACATTTTGCCGCTGCGCACGATGAAGGTTTTTCTAACCGAAGCCAAAAGCTGCAGGAAAAGTTAAAGCTATTTCAAAACGTGAATTTATTGGTTTACAACATCGATCAAGCTCCGCAGGAAACAGCCGAATTAGTTAATGGATTGAAAACTTTTACTATCAGCAAAAAATCAAAACAAGCCGATTTGTTTGTTTCTGAGCAGCAAACCTTTTCTGGCAAAACACAATTTAATGCTGTTTTTATCGGTGAAAAATTGGTGTGCAGTATTCCTTTTACCGACGAAGCTTCTGTAGAAAACGCTTTACTTTGCTGGGGAACGATGCTTGCTTTAGGGATCGATCCAGCCGTAATCGAGCATCGGATGGAAGCCTTAAATTCGGTAAGTATGCGACTGGAACTGAAAAACGGCACGCATAATTGTTCCATAATTGATGATTCTTACAACTCGGATATCAATTCGTTGGAGATTGCTTTGAACTTTTTAAGCCGGCAAAAACAGCATCCGAAGAAAACCTTAATACTTTCGGATATTTACCAATCGGGTTTGCCAAACGGTGTTCTTTACCAGCAAGTTGCGCAGCTCGTCCAGCAAAATAAAATAGATAAACTGATTGGCGTTGGAACGGAAATCTCCCAAAACCAGCAGCTTTTTCAAACCACAGAAAAACACTTTTTCCAAGATACCGAAAGCTTGTTGCAGCATTTGCCATCCCTACAATTTAAAGACGAAACAATTTTATTGAAAGGTTCGAGGAGTTTTGAATTTGAACGGATCAGCCGGATTTTATCTCAAAAAACGCATGAAACGGTTTTAGAAATCAACCTCAATGCGCTTCAAAATAATCTTAATCATTACAAATCCATATTAAAACCCGGCGTAAAATTAATGGCGATGGTAAAAGCGTTTTCGTACGGAAGCGGAAGTTTTGAAATTGCCGGGATTTTGCAGTTTAACAAAGCCGATTATTTAGCCGTTGCTTACGTGGACGAAGGTGTTTCGTTGCGAAATGCAGGTATCACGTTGCCAATTATGGTTTTAAATCCAGAAGTTACCGCTTTTACAGAACTGCTTAATCACCAGTTAGAACCAGAGATTTACAGTTTCAATTTGTTGGAAAGATATGCTTCTTTTATCAATGAAAAATTGGTAACTTCTTCTCCAATCCACATCAAAATAGATACGGGAATGCACCGTTTGGGTTTTGAATTTGATGAAGTTGAACAGCTTTGCCGTATGCTTAAAAATAACCTACAATTACAGGTAAAATCGGTATTTTCGCATTTGGCCGGTAGCGGTTCGGCGGAGCATGACGATTTTACTTTCCAGCAGTTTAACACGTTTAAAATAGTTTGTCAGCTCCTGGAAGAAGCGTTAGGATATCCGGTTATCAAACATATTTCCAACACTTCAGCCATCAGTCGCTGGCCCGAAATGCAGTTAGATATGGTTCGGCTCGGCATTGGTTTGTATGGAATTGATACCGCCGCCAAGTCCGAAAATAATCCGTTGCAACCGGTTGCTGCACTCAAAACCAGCATTTCTCAGTTGAAGAAAGTGAAAGCTGGGGAAACAGTTGGTTACAGCCGGAATGATTGTATGGAAAAAGACGGAACTATTGCAACCGTTCGCATTGGTTATGCCGATGGCTACCTCCGCGTTTTTGGCAACGGCAACGGGAAAATGCTGATTAATGGAAAGTTTGCGCCAACTATTGGCCATATTTCTATGGATATGTGCATGTTGGACGTGAGTGAAGTTGATGTGCAGGAAGACGATGAAGTGATTGTTTTTGATGAGGAACTGCGGATAGAAACGCTGGCCGAACAAGCTGGAACGATTCCGTATGAAATCTTGACCAATATTTCCCAGCGGGTAAAAAGGGTATATTTTTACGAGTAAAAACAGCAACATGAATAGAATTTTTAGGGCGTTAATTAATTATTTTATCAGGGGCATGCTGATTGTGGTGCCCGTTGGTGCTGCTGTTTTTTTGATTGTTTGGATATTTAAAGCGATAGATGAAACACTAAACCTGAGCGCTTTAATCATCACCGATCCATCCGGGAGGCCGCTTTATATTCCTGGTCTGGGCATTGTAACCATTTTTGTGTTGATTATGCTGGCCGGTGTTATCGTTACCAATTTGGTTACCGAACCGATTTACAAGTGGTTTTCGCGCCTGTTCCACCGTTTGCCTTTGTTCAACTTTGTGTATTCCTCCGTTAAGGATCTAACAGAGGCTTTTGTGGGCGATGAAAAAAAGTTTAACGAACCGGTTTTGGTTACCATGGACGAATTTGGGTTGAAGCGCATCGGTTTTGTAACGCATAAAGATCTAAACATTTTAGGGCTGCCGGACGATGTAGCCGTTTATTTTCCATTCTCGTACTCTTTCACGGGGCAGTTGGTTATCCTCCCGGCTACCCGTGTAAAACCAATTGACAAAAGTGCCGCCGATATGATGAAGTTCGTAATTTCTGGCGGTGTGAGCCATCTGGTGTAAATGCTTCTTTTACCACATAAAAATTTACTTTTTTCTTGTATGATAAAATATTATCTGTAAATTACCTAAAAAAATAGTTGCAATGAAAAAACTAAAACTTGTGCTTGCATTGTCTGGGATGATGTGTTTGCAGCAGGTGTTTGCACAAAATGATGCACACCTGAAAATTTCTGATGCTTATCCGGCGCCGGGAGAAAAAATCATGTTCACTTATGATCCGGCCGGGACGCCCGTTGATGGCAAAAGCGATTTAAATGCGGCCGTTTATTTTCTGGACAACAAAGATTATCCGGTGGCCGACATCGAGCTAAAACCAAATGCAAAACTTTTGAAAGGTGATTTTACAATTCCTGCTTCTGCAAAAGCTTTTTTTATCAAAATCAGCAAAGACGAAGCAATCGACGATAACAACGAAAAAGGTTATTTATACATGATTTATAAGGACAAAAAACCAGTTGAAGGTGCTTATGCTTCTAAAGCTTATGTTTTGTCCAGCTCAATGGGTGTAGCGTATGCGAGGATCAAAACAGACCCAAATGAAGGGTTTTCTTTATATAAGCAAGAGTTTCAAATGTATCCGCAAAGCGAAAAGGAGTACCAAACAATGTATTGCTTTTTATTGGCTTCTGGAAAAAACCCGGCTTTCGCGCCTGTCCTTAATCAAAAGTTAAACAACTTGATGAAAAGCAATGATGAGAAAGATTTGATCCTGGCAAGGAATCTACTCAAAAAAACAAAAAATGTAACCTCAGCGGATTCTTTACGTGCCGTTATTAAAGCGAAATACCCTAAAGGCAGACAGCTAAGCGATGACTTGATTTTGGCGTTTTTTAAGGAGAAAGATTTAGTTAAAAAAGAAGCATTGTACAGGGATTATTTGACGAAGTATCCAGAAGATCCGGCTGAAAAGCTTCCGGTACAAGATAACTTTAGGCTGCAATTAGCAAGTGCATATTTACAACAGGGAAAAATGGAAGATTTTCTACGGTGGAGCAGTCAATTGAAAGATGAGACAGACCTGCCTATAACTTTAAATAAAGTAGCATACGATTTAGCAAAAAAAGGAGAACAGTTAGATGAAGCTGCAAAATTATCAAAGGAATCATTGGATCTGGTTAAAGCGAAAATAAATAATCCTGGTTCTCAGCCATATTTCTCGCCAAACATGCTGAAGGAAAGATACGAATGGGTTTACGATAAATGTGCCGATACTTATGCTTTCATTCTGCTCAAACAAAACAAACCTAAAGAAGCATTAACTTATGAGCGGCCGGTTTTCGAAAAATCAAAAGGCAATGAGGTTAATATCAACGACAATTATACTTCAATTTTAAAAGCATTAGGAGAGGATCAAAAAGCTAAACAAGTAATTGAAGCAGCCATTAAAACCGGCAAAAGTTCTGATGCGATGGACGCTACTTTAAAAGCGGTTTATGTAAAATCAAAAGGTTCTGATACTGGTTATGAGCAGTATTTTTCTTCCTTAAAAAACGCAGCAGCAATTGCAGCAAGAGCTGCTTTAGTCAAAGAAATGATCAACAAACCTGCGCCTCTTTTCACGCTAAAAGACACCAGCGGCAAAGCAGTTTCTTTAGCCAGCTTAAAAGGTAAAGTTGTTGTGATTGATTTTTGGGCAACCTGGTGCGGCCCATGCAAAGCTTCGTTCCCGGGAATGCAATTGGCGGTGAACAAATACAAAGACGATCCAAACGTTAAATTTTTATTTATTGATACCTGGGAAACAGCCGACAACTATTTGGCCGGCGTTGAAAAATTTATAACTGACAACCATTACACTTTTGATGTTTTGATGGATGAGAAGGGAAGCGATAACCGGCAATCAAAAGTGGTAAGCACTTATGATGTGCCCGGCATACCAACTAAATTTGTGTTGGATAAAAACGGCAATATCCGTTTTAAACATGTTGGTTTTGAAGGAAGTGCAGAAAACCTGCGCGATGAAATGACAATGATGATCGACATGGCAACCAACCCGGAACTGGCTAAAGGCGAAAAAGTAAGTATGCTAAAATAAGTTATCAGTTTTTAGGCGATAAAAGAAGCATAATTATAAAACCATGCTTCTTTTATTACAAAATTTGTTACCCGATATATAAATCAATCAACAACATAATTTATGAAAAAATACAGTTTGATAGCTGCTTTTACTACTGCTATTTTATTTGGTAAGTTAGATGTTAATGCGCAAAGCTCAACTCAACCACCAAAGGCTGAGTTTATTACGAACCAGCAAGCTCCGAGATTTACTTTAAAAGATATGGACGGGAAATCAATTTCGCTCGCTGATTATAAAGGCAAAGTTGTAGTTCTTGATTTTTGGGCTACCTGGTGCAGTCCATGCAAAAGTTCTTTTCCTGGAATGCAACAGGCCGTAACACGTTATAAAGATGATAAGGATGTTGCTTTTCTGTTTATTGATACACGTGAAAAGGTTGCCAACTATCAGCAATTAGCAAGTGATTTTTTAACAGAAAACCACTATACGTTTAAAGTTTTATATGATGATATGAATTTAGACGGAACAAAAAGTAAGCTCTACAAAGAGTATAAACTGGAAGGTTTTGGTATCCCGGCAAAATTTATTGTTGACCGTGAAGGGATAGTGCGTTTTGAAAAAATAGGTTATATGCCCGGTAAAAGCGATGAGGATTTAGCCAATGAAGTAGCAGATATGGTGGAGCAAGCTAAAAAAACAGCTTCTGTTAGCACTTCTGGTAAGGCAAAATAGAATTTCTTAATTTTCTATTTATATAAAAAGCGTCATTACGAAATCTTTCGTAATGACGCTTTTTATTTTGTTAAGCAGTATTTCTAAAAATTAGGTTTCAGCACATGTTTGTTGTAAAAACGGAAAATATGTTCTACTGCTTCCTGGGCAGTATCAACTACGCGGTATAAATTCAAATCATCTTCGCTGATGTTTTTTTCCTGGCCTAACATTTTATCTTCGATCCAGTCA
>CAZZVO010000117.1:0-11806 GCA_964657505.1 uncultured Mucilaginibacter sp. | reverse complement strand
ATTACAAATCTTCATCTTGTAATTGTGGCTCTTTTTCTTTCGAACACTCGTAATTGCAAATCCCCGCCAGCGTAATGGATTTTAATTAAAATATTAAACAAGTTTAATATTTTCAACTAGCTTTTCCACCTGCGACCTATTTAAAACAGGTATATAAACGGCACCAGTTTTTGCGAGTTCACCATCAATATTTTGTAATCCTCTAGAATGATGAATAGCCATTGAAGTTAGGTCTACAAAAAATTGCTTTTTAAAATTCGCATTATGAGTTGACAGACTTTTGTATGATTCGTTAGGTAGGTAATACACCGTAATTGTTTTTAAGCTATAAATCTGTTCTTGATTCTCATAAAAAGTATATTCAATAACTATCCCAATTTTTAAATTTTGATCATCTTCCTCTATTGTAACTTCAATCTGATATTGATAACGTTCACCGTCTTTAGTCTCAAAATCTACACGTTGCCATTCTCTGCTTACCAGTTTAATTTCGATAATTCCATATTGTATGGCATTATCTTTTTTTGCAGGTTGAGTTTTAGACATAATATCTAATAACAGTAAGTTGCGTTTTCAGGAAACTCTTCTCTTATCAAAGCGGTTTTTTCTGAATTTACTTTTGTACCACTTTTATTCGTATTATGGTAAATCAAAATACTTTTTGTAATTGACCGATCCATAGTTTTTGATTTATTTTTATGTGTAGTAATTGAAAAACTGTAAGTCCGTTCAAAATTGATTTTACCATATCTAAGCACAATGTAGTTATTGTTTATAGCAGAATCTAAGCTACTATTAAGATTATTTTTTGGCTGAAGTTGGTTAATCGACACAACCGATTTCTTAGCGTTTTGCTTAGCAAGATTATGCAAATATACGTTGAATATTATACCAACTATACACCCTAATGACGTAATGATAATTGCAATTGTTTCCATAGTCAAGAAGATTTAATTTTTTCAGAAGCAATAAGGCTATTAGCAAAATAACTTGTTGTTACGGCGATTATAGTAAAAAGATATATTAATAATTCAAATAAATTAGAGGGATGATAATTTGGATTATTTTCTTGTCTGATAAACGTATTCATCCAAGAAATAATACCAACTAATAAAAACCATGTTAGGTTTATTATAATGTTTCTACCTCCTAAAGTCCTACTACTATTAATAAGAGTAAAGTTTGAAATTAAGATTGCTAAACAGGCAAACATAACATCTTTAATGTCAAATGTATTAACTGAATCTCCAGTAACCACCATATAAAATCTAACCCAACAGGGAATAAAACTTCCAGCTATAGTACAAAAGAACCAAGTTGACCAACCACTGGCTGTTGTTGTTCTTTTTTTCTCAATCATTAACGTTGGCTAATTTGATTTTTGATATAGAATCAGTTTTAAGACCTGTTAAGGTAAATTTTTGTTTCAAATAAAAGGATTTTTTCCGATAAACTGTATCCCGTTTACCAACTAAAAGGCCAGCTGTTTCAGGCTGATGTCCATTATAATCAAGAAAATACACGACTCGCTCGCTCCTACTGACTGGGATTTGTAATCCCGTTCAGTTAGCAAAGATTTGAATATTATCAGAATGCAGAACTATTAATATAATACTAATTAATTTTGTTGGTTGGAATTTTCAATCCCTTCTCCGAAGCTTTGGATTTTTAATGTAATTCAATAACCTTCCTTTATCAACCTAAAATTACAACTGATCAAAATTTATCCCATAAAAGAAGCATCGTAAATTGTATCATCAATACATTTAAGCCTATAAGTTTTTAAAACCTTATAGGCTTTGGTAGATATTAGATTTAAAATCCAAACCAGAATTCCTCCAAAATCAAGCACTACTTTTGTTTCGGATTAAACCCTGATAAAAACAGTTACTTTTACCAGGATAAAATTTTAATCAAAACAGATTTTATACCGATAAAAGAAGCATGCCTTTACTTAAAAAATATTGCTTGATTTTACTTTTCACGCTTACCGCTTTTCCGGCTTTTGCACGGCAAGGTTTAAGCCAAAATCAAATCGATACTTCTTTTACCGGCACAAAACCATCAGGCCAAACTATCGAAAAAGGGTTTAAGCCTTTTATTGCCCCAACGGTTTTAATAGGTTACGGTGCGCTTTCGCTTGTTGTCGGTCCGTTAAAAACGCTTAACCATTCTATTCAGCATCAAATTGTAACCAACAACCCTAATTTTTCTACGCACATAGATGATTATTTGTGGTTAGTTCCTACCGCAGCTTTGTATGGTTTGAATGCAGTTGGGGTGGAAGGGAAGCACAACTTCCGCGACCGCACGGTGATCGTAATTATTTCAAACGGAATTATGGAAGTTGGAAGCCAAATCGGTAAGAAATCAGTCCGCGAACTACGGCCGGATGGTGGCGATTACGAATCTTTCCCTTCCGGCCACACCGCTTCTGCTTTTACCGCCGCCGAATATTTGTACCAGGAATATAAAGATGTTTCGCCCTGGATTGGTTATGGCGGTTACGCCGTGGCTGCTTCGGTAGGCGTTTTGCGCTTGTATAACAACAAACATTATTTTGGCGACGTAGTTGCCGGTGCCGGTTTGGGCATTTTATCTACCAAAATTGCTTACACAGTTTATCCTTTTGTTGCGCAGCATTTGTTTAAAAATTATAGCTTTAAAACGGTTGCCATCCCGGCTTATACACAAGGTTATCCGGGTTTTACAATGGTGCATCATTTTAATTGATTTTTTCGGAAATGAGGTTTCCCCAAATATTCAAATCCTTGCTGATACTGTTTTTATCGGTATATTTTTCAGCAGCTTCTGCACAGAACAACACGCTGGATTATTATCAGCAGGAAGCCTTAAAAAACAGTCCGCTTTTGAAAGATTACCGCAACCAGATTTTGCAAGCGAGGATTGACAGTATGCGTGTCCGCGCAACTTATAAACCACAAGTTACAGGCAGTAGTTCGGCTTTTATTGCGCCGGTAATCCACGGTTTTGGTTATGATGGATCGATTACCAATATCCAAACTTTGGACGGATTGGTCAATGTAAACCAATCTTTAGACAGCAAACGTTACATCCAAACGCAACTCAAAAGCATCAGTTTACAAGCTGATTCTATCCAAAACACTTCTAAAATTTCGGAGCAGGAATTGAAGAAATCCGTCATCGGCCAGTATATTACCGCTTACGGAAGTTTGCAGCAATTGGAATTTAACCAGCAAGTGAACCAGCTTTTATCCAAAGAAGAAAAAATCCTAAAAAAATTAACGCAGCAAAACGTTTACCGCCAAAGCGATTACCTTACTTTTTTGGTTACGCTGCAAACGCAAAATCTGCAATTGTCGCAATCCAAAATTCAGTTTCAAAATGATTTTGCAACGTTAAATTATTTAGCTGGATTGCAAGACACCACAACGGTAAAACTGCAAGAACCTGGAATTGAGGTTAATTATCAAGCCAAAATCAGCAATAGTATTTTTTTCAGGCAATATGGTTTGGATAGTTTGAAGATCATCAACAACCGCAAATTGCTTGATTTTACTTACCGTCCACGTGCCGGTATTTTTGCAAACGGCGGTTACAATACTGCTTTTATCAACCCAATTTTAAACAACTTTGGAACTGCTTTTGGTTTTAGTTTGACAGTTCCAATTTACGACGGCGGTCAGCGTAAACTGCAATACAAAAAATTAGGTTTGGAGGAAGAAACACGCCAGAATTACCGTGCTTTTTTCGGCAAACAATACAACCAGCAAATTGCGCAATTGCAACAGCAAATTACAGGTAACGAAGGTTTGATCAAACAAATTACAGAGCAGTTAAAATACGCGCAACGCTTGGTTACAGTAGATTTTGAGTTGATGCAAACCGGCGACCTGCGCGTAGCCGATTTGGTGCTCGCCATCAACAATTACCTCAGCGCGAAATATTTACTCACCCAAACCAATATCAGCAGGTTGCAGTTAATCAACCAGTTAAATTACTTTAACCGGTAAAATATCATGAAACAGAAAATTTTTCTCCGCATAAAAACTAAATTGCTGCATGCTTCTTTTATGGCACTAATTTTTGTGTCGATAATTTCCTGCCAAAGCAAATCCGCAGAACCGGCCGAAGAAAGTGTAGCCGCTGCAAATACGCAAACGCCGGTTACGGTAACCACCATCGGACAAGATGCGATGACGGATTATACCGATTTAAGTGCACGTTCGGTTTACCGGCTAAAAAGTTATGTCAAAGCCAACATCAACGGTTATTTGCGGCAGGTAAATGTGCAGCCGGGCAAATATGTGAGCCGCGGGCAACTACTGTTTGCTTTAGAAACCAAGGAAGCGCGCAGCATTGGCAACAGCATAAATGTGTTGGATTCTACCTTTCATTTTTCGGGTTTGGGACGAATTAAGGCCACGCAATCGGGTTTTATTTCGCAACTGAACCACCAGCAAGGCGATTATGTGCAGGACGGCGAGCAACTCGCTATTATCACCGATAAAAACAGCTTTGTGTTTTTGATGCAGCTACCTTACGAAATGCGTGCCGAAGTAAAAGAACATCAACCGGTAGATCTAACTTTACCCGACGGAGAAAAACTGCGCGGTGAAGCAACTTTATCGATGCCAACGGTGGATACACTTTCGCAAACGCAAGGCATTGTAATTAAAGTGAAAGCTGCGCACGATATTCCGGAGAATTTGGTTGCACGCGCCAACATCATCAAATCTTCCAGCTCACATGCCAACTCGCTGCCAAAATCAGCCGTACTTTCTAACGAAGCGCAAACGGAATTTTATGTAATGAAGCTGATCAACCCAACCACAGCCGTAAAAATACCAGTTAAAAAAGGCATCGAAACGAATGAACGCATCGAGATACTTTCGCCCAGGTTTTCTGCGGAAGATAAGATTGTGGTTACCGGAAATTATGGTTTAGCCGACACGGCAAAAGTTAAAATTGTACAACCATGAGCAAGCCGGAACGGGATTTTTTCATTGCTTATAAAAAGCCGATCAGCCTGGTTTTGGCTTTGATTTTAATGGGCGGTTTGTTTGCGTATTCCAAAATGCAGACCTCGCTTTTCCCGGAAATCACCTTTCCCAAAATTAAAATTATTGCAGATGAAGGTTTGCAGCCGGTCAATAAAATGATGATCACGGTAACCAAACCGCTGGAAAACGCCGTCAAACAAATACCAGAACTCAATTATGTGCGCAGTACCACCAGCCGCGGCAGTTGCGAGATTTCTGCTTTTATGAACTGGACTGCGAACATTGATTTAAGTCAGCAGCGCATTGAATCCGAAATTAGTAAAATCAGGAATGATTTGCCTGCTGATGTTCAGATTTCAGTCGAAAAAATGAATCCTTCCATCTTACCGGTAAGCGGTTATACGTTGGAAAGTCATGATAGGTCGCCCATCGAATTACGGCAACTGGCTACTTTTACCATCAAACCTTTTCTATCACAAATTAGCGGCGTTTCGGAAATCCGGGTGATTGGCGGCAAGGTGAAAGAATATTGGCTGATCCTAAACCGGCAAAAAATGAGCGCGCTTTCGCTAACGCCGGATATGATCAGCAACACGCTTAACCAAACCGATTTTGTAAAATCCGAAGGTTATTTGTCGGATTACAAAATGCTCTACCTAACCGTTACGGATGCCACTTTAAACGCCAAAGATCAACTGGAAAATGTGGTAGTGAGCAACAACAGCAAGCGGGTAATCAGGATGAAAGATTTTGCTGATGTAGAAATTAATCCGGGAATTGAATACACCAAAATTAACGCAAACGGACATGAAGGTGTGCTGATCGCCGTCATCAAACAGCCCAATGCAAACCTCGTTTCGCTTTCTGCAGACATGGAAAGGCAGGTGCAACGGCTGCAAAAAATCCTGCCAAAAGATGTAACGATCAAGCCGTATTATGTACAGGCAGATTTTGTAAATGATTCCGTGAAAAGCGTTGGCGATAGTTTGTGGATTGGTTTAGCACTGGCCATTGTGGTGGCGATACTGTTTTTACGGTCTTTAAAAGCGAGTGCGGTTATCTTGATCACAATCCCGGTTACGCTCGGTTTAACGCTGATCGTTTTGTATGTAATTGGTTACACGTTCAACATCATGACGCTTGGTGCCATCGCCGCCGCCATCGGTTTAATCATTGATGATGCAATTGTGGTGGTAGAGCAAATCCATCGAACACACGAAGAACATCCCGAAGAACCAACCCGAAAACTCCTGCAAAAAGCCATTGATTATTTGTTCCCGGCGATGGTTGGTTCGTCCATCAGCACCATCGTAATTTTTATTCCGTTTGTGTTGATGAGCGGCGTGGCGGGCGCGTATTTTAAAGTGATGACGAATACGATGATTATCACTTTAATCTGCTCGTTTTTTGTGACTTGGATTGGGCTGCCGGTCATCTATCTTCTCCTCAGCAATAACAAAAAAAGTATGGTAAAAGAAGCATCGGCGCACGAAGTAAAACAGCAGCGCTGGGTTTCGTTTTTTATCATGCGGCCTGTAATCAGCTTTGTCATCATGCTTCTTTTAGTGGCAATAATTGTGTTTGTTCCGGGACGATTAGCAACCGGTTTTTTGCCGGAAATGGACGAAGGGAGCATCGTTTTAGATTACAGTTCGCCGCCCGGAACATCGCTGGAAGAAACCGACCGGATGCTGCGCGAAGTAGAAAAAATCATCATCAAACAACCGGAAGTGGCGACTTATTCGAGAAGAACGGGTACGCAAATGGGCTTTTTTATTACGGAACCAAACCGCGGCGATTACCTCATCCAGTTAAAGAAAAAACGCGACCTCAGTACGGAAGAAGTAAGCAGCGAATTGCGCAAGCAAATAGAAACCTCGCAACCAGCTTTGCGGGTAGATTTCGGACAAGTTATTACGGATATGTTAGGCGATTTGATGACTTCCGTTCAACCCATCGAAATCAAGGTTTTTGGCGATAACCAGCAAAAACTGCAAGCTTTATCCAAGCAAATTGCCAACGCCGTAACCGAAGTAAAAGGCACTGCCGATGTTTTTGATGGGATTGTGATTGCTGGTCCTGCCGTTAGCATCGTTCCGGATTACAGCAAACTGGCGCAATATAACCTCACGCCAGCCAATCTGCAGTTCCAGGTGCAAACCGCTTTGGAAGGAAATGTGATCGGCAATCTGTATGAAACGCAGCAACTTTCGCCCATCCGCATGGTTTATCCGGGCAACCGAAGTTTAAGCGTGACGGGAATTAAGAACATGAATTTGTTTTTGAACGATGGTCAGCAAATACCAATTACCGGACTCGCACATGTAGAATTACGTGCAGGAGATGCAGAAATTGAACGCGAAAACCTACAATCTATGGGCGTAATCAGTGCGCGTTTAGAAAACAGCGATTTGGGAACGGTGATGCCAGCCATCCAAAAAAATATTGCCGAAAAAGTAAACTTGCCGCAAGGTTACCACGTGGAATACGGCGGCGCGTATGCCGAGCAACAGCAATCGTTTAAAGAATTGTTGATCATTTTAATTACTTCCAGTCTGCTCGTTTTTGGGGTGATCCTGTTTTTATTCAAGCAATTTCGCATCGCTTTACTTATTTTAGTGATTGCCGTTTTAGGGATTTCGGGCAGCTTTTTGGCATTACTTTTAACCAACACGCCGTTGAACGTGGGCAGTTACACCGGTTTGATTATGATTGTGGGCATCATCGGCGAAAATGCCATTTTCACTTTTTTGCAGTTTAAACAAAGCATGCTGGAAAGAACGGTTGACGAAGCTGTTGTGTATTCCATTTCTACCCGGCTTCGACCTAAATTAATGACGGCTTTAGGTGCGATTATTGCGCTTTTGCCGCTTGCTTTGGGCATCGGCGCGGGCGCGCAATTGCACCAGCCGCTGGCCATAGCTGTGATCGGCGGATTTGTCGTTGCGATGCCTTTGCTGCTGATCGTTTTGCCCAGCATGATCCGCATTTTGTACCGAAACGAAACCGCACAGTCTATTCATAATCCTGGTGAAATCAAAACTGAATAATCAAATCAAACACCAAAATTTAACCGATAAAAGAAGCATGAAAACTAACCTAAAATTTTTGACGATACTGTTTTTATGCAGTATTTCTTTGTGTGCCAGCGCGCAAAATTATGTGCTGGATAAAACCATTCCGCTCACGGGCGACGGCGGTTACGATTACCTCAGCATTGACGTCGTAAACAATCATTTGTATGTTTCGCACGGAACCGCTGTTAATGTAATTGATCTGGCTACCGAAAAAAGCATCGGCACCATCAGTGGCATGAAAGGCGTACACGGCATTGCGATTGTAAACCATCTAAACAAGGGTTTTATCAGCGATGGAAAAGCCAATGCAGCCGTTGCTTTCGATTTGAAAACCTTAAAAATCATCGAAACCATTGCGCTGACTTCAGTTAATGGTCCGGATGCCATTATGTACGATGCTTTTTCCGACCGTGTTTTTACTTTCTGCGGAGAAAGCAACAATGCAGCAGTAATCGATCCGCAAACGATGAAACAAGTTGGAACGGTGGCTTTAGGCGGCGGACCAGAATTTGCCGTTGCAGATGGAAAAGGTTTGATCTACAACAATTTAGAGGATAAAAACAGCATGGATGTTATTGATGCCAAAACCTTGAAAGTGTTGCACAACTATCCTTTAAACCCTTGTGGCGGCCCGACCGGTATCACTTTAGATGCCAAAAACAAACGTCTTTTTACCGTTTGCCGGGAAAACAAAGGTTTAAGTGTGGTGGATGAAACTTCTGGAAGAGTGATTACGACTGTTCCGATTGGTTCTGGTGTAGATGCCGTAGCTTACGATCCTGAAACTAAACTGATTTTTGCTTCTAACGGAGATGGAACAACAACCATCATCAAACAAAAAACTGCCGATGAATATGCTGTGATACAAACTTTGAAAACCCAATACCGTGCTAAAACTTTAGCCCTGGATACTAAAACTCATAAAATTTATTTAAGCGTTGCCGATATGATTGCCGGTACGAAAACGGCTAATCCGGGAACCTTTAAGGTTTTGGTTTATAAGATGGAGTGAAGTTTATTATAGTTTTAATTTGGGAAATCCTCTGTTTAAACTATCGGTTTATTATTAATACTTTAGATAATGGATTTTTCAACTGCTTATTTTGGTAAACCTCTCTTATCATTAGAATATATTGATATAGTTAATTACTTTTTAGAGACAAGACAAGAAACTGAAAATATAGAATTTAAATCTTATCCGGAGAGGGCAACCTTCGATGCAGGCTTGCAAAATGCAATACGTGGTATTAGTGCTTTTTTAAATTCAGCAGGTGGAATATTGATATGGGGTTCACCTAAAGGAACTAAACAAGAAGGGAAATCAGAAGAGGTTTTTTTTGGTGAACTATGTACAGTTAAGGAACTAAAAGAAAAAGATAGCTTAATCAATAAAATCAGCAGTGCTATTACTCCACTACCTATTGGCATTACTGTACAAATCTTATCTTCTGGCTCAAATTACATTTACATTTTTGAAATACAGCCTAGCATTTATAAACCACATCAGTACGACACTCGGTATTATGTAAGATTGGATGGACAAACTAAACCGGCACCTCATTATTTAATCGAAGCACTTATTAAACAAATATCTTATCCAAATATAAATGGTGTTATAAAGTTCCATTCTATGAAACTTGAATATAGTATCCTAAAACTACCTATCACAATTGGAATTTTTAATTTTTCAGAATTTCAAAATGAAGAGGATGTATCATTTAGGTTATTATGTGTTGGTGGATATTTTTCTAGAAGCGACGAAAATTCCGTAATAAAGAATAAATGGCATTATGCTAATTATGGACAAGAATTAATTTATGAAAACTTTGCTCCAATACTTCACTTTGAGACACCGAAAATATTCGATGAATTGATATTAATAGAGGACTCTAAAGTCGAAGCTAATAATGGGAAACTAACATTATTACTCTCGTTTGAAGGAAAAAGTTCTCCTGCAAAGACATCTCACTACATCTTAAATCTTAGTGGAAATTTTGGGCTTTCTAATCCAAATTCACGTATAGAAACCTTCGAAGAAAACATCTTGTTTTCAGAGAGACAAAAACAATTAAATAAAACTTCAAAGGATACTTTAAATCATTTTACCAGTAGAGGTTAAATCCCTTTAAAAGATAGTCGCGAAACAAAGTATCATGGGTTTGAATTAATATTCTTGAAAATATGTGCGACGGTGTCGCACTAATTCTAATTACAAATAGCACAAATGAAAGTCTTTATTCCGCATTTTCTAAAAACTTTACAGCAGGATAGCTGCGTGGATACTGTTTTTACCAGTATAAAATTGAGTACTAATTTGATGGCTTAAAATCATACTCCCGCGTATTATTTTTCCTATTTGGGATGCTATTAAAAGCAGCATACAAAACATACTTTTTATCCTGATCCACTCCGGGAATAACTTTACCAATTACTTTTTTTAGGGCTGCGTTTTCTTTTTGAAGTGCAACCGTATCTCTAATATTGATGGATGACACATAATAAATCATCGGAAAAGTACCTTCAGGATTATCCTCCGTGGAAATCCTAAAAATTTTTGGCTTGGTCGGAACTTGTGCAATTGTAATAGGAAAAGTAGTTTTTGCACTTGCTTGTTGCAGCGACTCATAATAAAATTGGTTCATTTCATTTTCCCGAACATATTGCCATTGTCCGCTGGGATGGAAACATCTTAAAGCTGCCGTCATATCATTTGCGGCATCAACCCAAAACCCTTTCGCATATTTTTCTTTTGCCAATTTGTAAAGTTCAGGCGCATTTTTACCGTTTATGGCGTATTGGGCGATATCGAATTTATTCAGTTTCCAGCCATAATTATATTTGCCATAAATAGCGGTAACCAACCATTTATTTACTGCATCTTTTGGAACAATTAAAAAGGCTACATAATTTTCTTTCGTACTGGATTGATTATATTTTAAAGTGTAAGCATCAACGCCTTTTTCATCTGAATTAATAACCAAACTGCCCGGCTCATCAGCTTTATCTACCAGGTAATATTCATCTAAAACACGGTAACCGCCTGATTTACTTCTATTGGTGATTAATTCCATCGTGCGGTTAACGGTATTATCTTCCAGCAACTCTTTAGACATCATGTCTTTTGCTTCTTCTGGTTTATTGGCTTTTAGTAAATCAAATAATTGGTTATTCAGCTTATGAAATTCTTCTCTTTTACTTGCTTTAATCGCTTCATTTTTATAAGTGCCTGCTGGTTCCTGCTGTTCGCAAGCAGATACAACTAAAACGATCAGTAAAAAATTAAGACATTTTAATAGAGACGGTTTAATGAATTGCATAGATGGTACTTTGATGTGCTATTTAACACAATAATAAAATATCTTGTTGGATTTGAGGTAAATATTTTAAGCTTAACTAAAAGAAGTAATGCTTCTTTTACAGTTCAATAATTTGTATTCAATCGGGCTTACGCCCTTCCTTCGTTCTTTTTGCTTGATCAAAAAGAACCAACGAAATCAAGAACGGCTGATCGCTCAGCCGCGCACCCGTTCATCCCACCCCACCAGGGTGGCACCTGCAAGCTTCCCTAAAAAGCGTAAAAAGAAAAATAGGCTTTTAATTAAACATAATTATACTACTGCAAGGTCAGCACCAAAAAGGTAGCCACCCAGGAGCGTGAGGAGGAATGCCGCCCGGAGGCGATCGTCTGTTCTTGATTTTTTGGTTCTCGTATGTTTGAAAAGGATTAAGTTTCTTTGGGGGAAC
>CAZZVO010000116.1:0-11871 GCA_964657505.1 uncultured Mucilaginibacter sp. | reverse complement strand
CCTGATACGCAATTGATTGAAGACGTAATTTGCTTGGTTTTTGTAGAATTTTACTTAGACGATTTCGCCAAACAACACAGCGAAGAAAAAATGACTGATATTTTGAAGAAAACGCTGAAAAAGATTTCGCCGCGCGGAATTGGAGAAGCGTTGAAGATCAATATGACTGATTACGTAAAAGAACTGATTTTAAAAGCGGCGTCCTGAAGGAATTTTCAGCCGATTCTAATATTTATAAAAGAAGAAATTTCTTCCAAACAAATCCTGTATTTTGCAGCTTTAACCAATCAAAATATTAAAAGTTTAAACATGAAAAGAAATGCAACCGCCGTTTGGAACGGTACCGGAAAAGATGGAAAAGGATCAGTGAGCACGCAAAGCGGCGTGTTAAAAGACAGTCAGTACTCTTTCAAAACACGTTTTGAAGATGGTATCGGCACCAACCCGGAAGAATTGATTGCTGCGGCACATGCTGGCTGTTTTTCGATGAAATTGAGTTTTAATATTTCTGCGGAAGGCATTACACCGGAAGAAATCACTACCAAGGCCGACGTAAACCTAAACCCGGAAAAAGGCGAAATCGATGCCATCCATTTAACGGTAAAAGTAAAAGCAAGCGGTTTATTAAAAGAAAAATTTGATGCTTTGGTAGCAGATGCCAAAGAAAATTGCCCGGTTTCTAAAGTTTTAAAAGGCGCAGAAATTACGATTAGTTCTGAGTTGCTTTCTTAATTTTTAAATCATATTTGGTAAAAAAGTGAGGCTGAAAAGTCTCACTTTTTTTATGCTTTGTTTTGATCTTCCGACTTTCGGACTTTCCATCTTTCCGACTTCTAAACTATCTTTGCAGATGATCCTTCCGCAGCAAAACGCCATTTTTTCTATTGCAAACGAAGCACAATTTTTGGAAAATGCTTTGCAGATTTTTCGGTTTCAGGCGGAGAATTGTAAGGTTTACAGATCTTATTTATCGCATTTAAAAATTAATCCGCAGGAACTGAAAACGCTGGAAGAAATACCTTTTTTACCAATCGATTTTTTTAAAACGCATACAGTTCTCAGTCAAAACCAAAATCCGGAAGTTACTTTTACCAGTTCGGGCACAACCGGAATTACCACGAGCCAGCATTTAGTAACCGATGTTTCCTGGTACCAAAAAAGCTTTAGAAAAGGTTTTGAGTTGTTTTATGGCGATATTAAAAACTATGCCTTTTTGGCTTTGCTGCCCTCCTATTTAGAGCGTTCCGGTTCTTCGCTAATTTATATGGTGGAAGATTTAATCGCGGGAACGGAAAATACAAGCAGTGGTTTTTATTTGTATAACGATGAAGAATTATACCAGAAACTAATTCAATTGCAGCAACAAAAACAGCCGACGGTTTTAATCGGCGTTACGTTTGCGCTGCTGGATTTTATCGAAAAACACCAAATCGATTTCCCAGAATTAGTTATAATGGAAACCGGCGGTATGAAAGGCCGTCGCAAAGAAATGATCCGCGAAGAACTGCATCAAACGCTTTGCAACGGTTTTGGCGTTCAGGCAATTCATTCAGAATATGGCATGACGGAACTGCTTTCGCAAGCTTATTCTTTGGGCGAAGGTTTGTTCCGATGCGTTCCCTGGATGAAGGTTTTGATCCGCGATACCAACGATCCGTTTACTTTGCTTCCTAACGGAAAAACTGGTGGCATCAACGTGATTGATTTGGCCAATATTAATTCCTGCTCGTTTGTTGCCACGCAGGATTTAGGAAAAATACATAAAAATGGTGCTTTTGAAGTTTTAGGGCGGTTTGATTTTTCGGACGTTCGTGGCTGTAATTTGTTGGTTGGCTGATGCTTCTTTTATCAATATAAAGTTCAGCTTGGTCATTCTGAACTTGTTTCAGAATCCCTCTTGCAAAGCCGTAACTTTTCTGATGGGATGCCGAAACAAGTTCTGCATTACCATTGCTGTTTTTATCGTACAAAAATCAAGTCTGTCGTCCTGAACTTGTTTTAGGATCCCTCCAGTATTGTAATCTTGTCTTTCTGATGAGATACCGAAACAAGTTCTGCATGACCGAATGCTGTTTTTATCGACTTAAAAATCACTATGGAAATGTTATTTTTGCCAAACAAATTTCCTTGAAATGATAGAACAGTTTCTGAACGACCAGCAAGAACCGAAAGCAGTTGAAAAAGTATATTCCCGTTTAACCGATTTGCTAAACGGCGGCGAAGAAATTATTTATATCGCTGTGCAAAAGAAACCGCTGGTTAATATCACGCCGGATTGTGTGGCCATCACCAACAAACGCATTTTCTTTTTTACGGCTGCAAACCTTGGTTTATCAATCAAATTCCTGGATTTTGTGTGGAAAGATGTGGTCGAAGTTAAGCTAAAAGAAGAAATCCTGGGCGCAGTTTTCAGCATAAAAACCTTAAACGGAGCGGAAACCAGCGTTGATTTTTTACCAAAAGTACAAGCACGAAAATTGTATCAATACGGACAGGAACGCGAACAAACCGAACGCGAAGAACGCCGCCAGCGTGATATGGAAGAAAAACGTGCGGCTTCGGGAACGATTTTTTCGGAAGCAAACAGATTTGTACCAAAGCCACCAGAACCTGTTGCGGCACCAAAACCAATTGAAATTCCAAAACCTGTTGAGGAAGTTAAGCCAGACGAATTAACAGCCAAATTAAAAAAGCTAAAAATGCTGTTTGATAACGGTTTGATCACACAGGAAGAATATAATCAGAAGAAGATGGAGTTGCTGAGCGAGTTGTAGTGATTATTTTTTTATGATTAATTCGGCAATAGCAATCATTGCTGCTAATTGCCCGATCCAAAAAATGAACATCCACTTAATAATTTCAGCTTTATGACTGGCCATTTCTACCCGAAGTTCGCCTTTTAATTCGGCGAGATCCAGCTTCGTTGCTAAAATATCTTTCTTTAGATCAATCTGTTTTTCAATTTTAGTCTCAACATATTCAGCCAATGTTTGGGCTTGTTCTTCACCTACTTTTTCTTTTAAAATTTGAAACAACTGTATTTCTGATACCTGCATATTCAAACTTACGAAAAATTAGTATTTATAATATTACTCAACGACCAGCAAAAATAATTCTTCTTACCTTTTTGTACCAGTAAATATCTTTTGGTTGATTAAATTTTGGTGTGCTAAAAACAGTAACGATAAAATTAAGCGTTATTAATTCACCGGATCTGGTGGTGCAGGATTTGAAGGATCATAAACCGCAACCGCCACGCGCGAATCGGCACAGCCATAATATAAAAACCATTTTTTATGAAAATAAGCCATTCCTTCAATAAAAACAGTCCCGTTAACATATTGCCCGCTTTTTTCGAAAGCTTCCATCGGCCTTAAAAAAGGCACATCTAAACGGGCAAGCGGTTTTGAAGGATCGTTTTTGTCGAACAAAGCTTGTCCGGCACAATAGGAATTGGCGTTAAACCGTTTGTCGCCATCCTCACCTGCCTTATTTTTACCATTGTAAAATAAGATAATGCCTTTGCTGGTGAGCAAGGCTGGCGGCCCGCATTCAGTTAACTCGCTATCAAAATAACCTTTTCTGGGCGAGATCAACTCCTTTAAAGTACTGTCCCGATTGATCACTGGTTGCCAATCCAGCAAGTTGTTTGAAGTGGCGGCATAAACGTGCAGTTCGCCCCAATACATCCAATATTTACCGTTGATTTTTGCAATTACTTGCTTACCGTTTTTGATTTGTGTGAGGATAGCAGCAGATTTATGCGGGATATTCAAAAACTTTCCCTGGTAAGCATCTTCAAATATTGGCCCGTGCTTTACCCAATGCTTTAAATCTTTGGAAACAGCAACGCCTAAACGCGGGACATCCCGGTTCCATTGGGTGTAAAAAACCACGTATTGTCCTCTTTCTGTAATTGCTACCCGGGGGTCTTCGCAGCCGCCTGGCCATTCGTATTTTTTCTGGTTATCGTTTGCAGGATAGAAAACTGGGGTTTTACTGCGTGTGAAATGATAGCCATCTGCACTTGAAGCATAACCTAACCTAGAAGTGCGGAAGCCGATGCCTGTACCAGATTTATCTTCCGACCGGTATAAAACCACAATTTTACCTTTAATAATTGTTGCAGCCGGATTAAAAGTATCGTTAGATTCCCAAGCCACAGATTTTTTCAAAATTGGATCTGTAAAACGGGCACTGGTATCGGGAGAAATAATGGGGTTGAGGTGTATCGGCCTTTTAAAACCGCCAAAAGCCCAGCCAGGCAGATGGTTTATATCTTTGTTTTGCGCAAAAGAGCAGGTAACTACGGTTAATAAAATGGCCAGGGTTTTAGTAAATGCACCAATGTTTTTCATTTTGTATGATTAAATAGCTACTGCCGATAATATCCTCCATGCTTCTTTTAGCAGGAAAAAAAAGTAGCTGGTAATTTTAGGTTCAATATTGCTACACAAACATAAGATTATAGACATAAAAGAAGCATCTAAACTGATTTGAATATTTTGCAGCTTCCTTATAAAAAATACAAAGAATTACCGGCTGGGATATGTGTACTTTTAACTCCGGGCACTTTTTCTTTAAGCCAGTCGACCATAAATTCAGATCCGGGTTCTTCACTTGCGATATGCCCAAGTACAACCAGCGCGATTTTTTCGCCCTTTGCCCGGGCATCCCGTACATATTCTGCCGTTTCCCACTCAGATATTTCGCCGCAAATTAGCACATCTGGCTTATATTTACTTATGGCTTCGATATGGTTTTTCCCTCCGGCAGCACCGGGCATCAGTATTACTTTTTGACAAACCTGCTCAGGATCACCAATATAACGCAGCATTTTAATGTTTAACTTTTGCTTGGCATGTGCAATCAGTTCCTTCAATGTTTGCGGCGTTAAATTGTAAATACTTTGGTTTGGATTGCCATATTTTTGCCAACCTAATTGTGCTACGACACTTTGGTAAACACCATCAGGAATTAAAGTGTGTATATAGTCGTGGTTACGCCAAATGGCAATACCATGCTGTTTAAGCAATTGTGCTTTGTAGAGATAAACGTCGTCATGTTCAAGCCATCCTGTTTCATCTGCGTGATTATAGAACGTTGGCTCGTGGGCGATAATAAAATTTGCACCCAGCGAAATTGCCTTCCTGATAACATCAATCGTTGCAAACATTGTAGTTACTATACCGGTAACTTTTGTTTCCCTGCTGCCAGATTTTAAGGTATCTACTGTTTTAGTGATCACGCCGCCGGGTACTTCTTTGATAAATAAATCCATAATCTGCCCGACTGTTATTTGCTCATCACCAGTAAAAAAATCAGCAGCAGAACTTACGAGCGGCGCGGATAATAACACGGCTGTAGTAACGGCTTTGCTTGTATTGACAATAAACTTTTTGCGGGTGATGGAATTATTTGCGATAACTTGATCTGGTGTTTTCATCATCATTACGAAATTGATAACCAAATGTAATTAACGGTATTTAAATAATTATCAGCAGTAATTTGAAAAACCTGAATTATTGTTGATGATATTTTCGAGAGAAAATAAACGCCATCAAAAGAAACTCAGAGCAAACTTCAGATGCTGTTTTTAAGGCACAAAAAAACGGGGCAGCTTAGCTTTCCCCGTTTTGATATTTGTTAATAATTAAGATTTTGTAAACAGCTTTAAAATTGAAAAAGCGTTACAATTATTTAAGGTTGACCACTTCCACCGGCAGAACCATAAACTTGTCCGTTAGCATAACTTGCATCACTTGCGGCAAGTTGTACGTAGATGGAACCTAACTCTGCTGGCTGACCCGGCCGTCCAAGTGGTGTTTGGCCTCCAAACATTTTCAATTTTTCTTGAGTGGCTCCTCCGCTAACTTGCAAAGGCGTCCAGATTGGTCCCGGTGCAACACCGTTTACCCGAATGCCTTTTGGCCCAAGTTGTTTAGCCAACGATTTTACATAATTCATTGTTGCAGCTTTGGTTTGTGCATAATCATACAAATCTGCAGATGGATCATAAGCTTGCTCAGAAGTAGTGCCGATAATAACCGATCCTGGTTGTAAATGAGGCAATGCTGCTTTGATGATCCAAAATGGTGCGTAAATATTGGTTTTCATCGTCCAGTCAAACTGTTCTGTTGATATATCCAATATCGAAGCATGCGCTTGTTGCCGACCAGCATTGTTTACCACAATATCCAATCCGCCTAAACCACGCACTGCATCGGCTACTAATTTTTGGCAAAATGCTTCGTCGCGTAAATCGCCGGGGATTGCAATTGCTTTCCGGCCTTCTGCTTTTATCAATGCAATCACTTCACGTGCATCAGGCTCTTCCGCAGGCAAATAATTAATAGCAACATCTGCACCTTCGCGGGCATAAGCAATTGCTGCTGCCCTACCCATTCCAGAGTCTCCGCCAGTAATCAATGCTTTCCTTCCTGCTAAACGGCCGGAACCTTTATAACTGGTTTCGCCATGATCCGGACGAGGGTCCATCTGGCTTGCCAAGCCCGGCCAAGGCTGTGATTGACCTTTAAACGGTGGTTTTGGATACTTAGAAGTTGGATCTTGTAATTTTTGTGGTGCTAAGGATAACGCACTCGATGTTTCTGGCGATGCAAAAACTGGCCCAACTGCAACAGCAGCTAACCCGGCCCCCAAACCACCGATTACTTTTCGGCGGGAAATTTTATTTTCTTCACTCATGTTGATTGGTATATTATTGTTTAGTGCGTAACAAAACAAAAAATGCGCCAATCATCAGATTAAACCTATTATTTTAAAAAGAATATTTTTTTACAATTAAGAATTAAAAGCAGGTTTAGCAAATCGCGCTCCAGTTTTAACCCGATAAAAGAAGCATGAAGAAATTCAGATCACTTCTGGATGGTAAACTGAAAAGTGGTGCCTTCAGTTAAAACAGATTCCACTTGTATTTCTCCGCCTAAACTATCCACTAAGTTTTTTACGGTTGATAAACCAATGCCCGATCCTCTTTTATTATAACGGTCGCGGCTGTTAAGCGTGGTCATCGGCTCAAAAATTTTATCATAATTTTTTGGTTCAATGCCAATGCCGTTATCACTGATCTTAAATTGATAACAATCTGCTTTTTCTTCAAAAGTTAAGCGGATAAAACCTTCTGATTTGTCATTATAACGAACGGCGTTATTTAAAAGGTTGATCAAAATTTGCTCTAAAGCAATGGCCGAAGTGCGGATGTAATGCAAACCTTCAATTGTTTCAACCCGAAACGAATCTGGAATAGTTACTAATTTTAACACCTCGTTAATCAACTCGTTTAAACAAATCTCATCCTTTTTTTGTGCCAGTGTTTTGTACGATTTTGAATACTCCAGCATCTGGTTCAAAAACTTGAGCAAGCTGTTGGCAGAATTATTTACAATATCCAGCATCTGGTTGCCTTTTTCGTCCAGGTTGGCACTGTATTTCGATTTTAACAACTGCCCAGTAAGCATAATACTTGTTAACGGACTTTTGATATCGTGCGAAGCCATCAAAGCAAAACGCTCTAAATATTCGTTCGATTTTTTGAGTTCTAAAGTGAGTGCATCCAATTCTTTAACCTTTAGGCGCAGCTCTAATTGTGCCATTACCTGTCTCGCCAATGATTTTAAAGCTTCGAGCTGGTTTGGCGTCAGTTCTTTCGGTTTGTTATCTATTACACATAAAGTACCTAAAGCGTGTCCTTCCTGGGTTACCAGTGGCACACCTGTATAAAAAACAACTTTCGGGTGGCCGGTTGTTAAAGGATTGTATCGAAACCGCTCGTCTTTAGTGGCATCTTCAACCACAAAAACCTCCTGAGGGTTCAAGATAGCATGGGCACAAAAAGCATATTCTTTTGGTGTTTCGGATGCGTTTAACCCGTGACGCGATTTAAACCATTGCCGGTTCTCGTCAACAAAACTAATTAAAGAAATAGGGGTGTTGCAAATTTCGGATGCCAGGCGGGTAATGTCATCAAAATCCTTTTGCGGTAAAGTATCCAGAATTTCGTAAGATTCGAGCGCTTTTAAGCGTTCTTCCTCACTGTTTGCCAACACTTCTTCCATCATAGGGTTAAACCGATTTTAATGCAATGATACTACTAAAATTTCACGTAAAATGTAAAATTTTCTATACTTCTTTTAGCAGATAAAAACTTGTATTTTTAGTTTAAGCACCCATCGCATACAAAACAATGTTAACGCCGAATTTTGTATTGTCTTCCGCCAGAAAACGTTTGTTCCTAAAATCGTAATCCCACTCGCAGCCGTAATCTTTGTTGCTGTATAAAACTGCGATCCGCCCGTTAATTTCTATCGCTTTTAAATAATCATGAATGAGATCATCGCCCCAACCGTTCAACTCAAAAGCCGTATTTGGCGGCCCTTTTTCAAACTTAAAAAAGGAAGAATAGATAGGATGCGTTGCCGGAATTTTCTTTAAAGCATGTGCACCAAACAAGGCCGACATTTGCGCTTCGAAAGAACGCGCAAAAAGTCCGTCGATATCGTGGTTGCAATCATCTGCAAAAACAAAACCGCCGTTTTGCACATATTGCTTAAAATTGCTGCGTTCCTGCGCGTTAAATTGAACTAATTTATGCCCGCTGAGGTAACAAAAAGGCGAGGCAAAAATTTCATTACTGCTTAAATCAATAATTTTTTCTTGTGTGTTGATTGGGATCGTGGTATATTCTAAAAGCGAATTTAAAATATTGGAAGGCATTCGCTGATCCGTATCCCAATCGCCGGAAGCATATCTTAAACGGGTAAAAGTAAATTTGGCGGCGTTCATCGCCCTAAATTATTGCAAATATTACGGAATACTTCTTTTAGCGATGTAAATCTTGTAAAGTTTCTGCTACCTTTTAATACTTTTCTTAATTCCAACATTTTATTTCTACTTTTCTCGAATAACAAATCAAGTTTAGCTCATTTTAATTACAAAACGTTTTGGAGACCACGGAAATCGATTTAAAAAACCTGCTCGCTAAGCTTTC
Organism: uncultured Mucilaginibacter sp.; assembly: GCA_964657505.1. GTDB lineage: Bacteria > Bacteroidota > Bacteroidia > Sphingobacteriales > Sphingobacteriaceae > Mucilaginibacter_A. The sequence goes on along the minus strand of CAZZVO010000116.1, from coordinate 2,861 downwards.
ATCGCTTAAAAAGGAAATACAAAAAGTAATTATTGGGCAAGACCAGGTGTTGGATGAAATTCTCGTCACTTTATTAGCTGGCGGACATTGTTTGCTGGAAGGCGTTCCGGGATTAGCTAAAACGCTGATGGTGCGTACGTTATCGCAAGCTTTGCATTTGTCGTTTCGTCGAATTCAATTTACGCCGGATTTAATGCCGACAGATATTGTCGGCACAGAAATTCTGGAAGAAGACCACGTAACCGGCAAACGATTTTTCAAATTTAACAAAGGACCACTTTTCGCCAATATTGTTTTGGCTGATGAAATTAACCGCACGCCACCAAAAACGCAAGCTGCTTTGTTGGAAGCGATGCAGGAATTTGAGGTTACTTACGGCGGACAGACGTATCCTTTAGATCGTCCGTTTTTCATCCTCGCCACGCAAAACCCAATTGAACAAGCTGGAACTTATCCGCTTCCCGAAGCGCAATTAGACCGTTTTCTACTCTACGTAAAAATCGGCTATCCAACCGCGCAGGAAGAATTTGGCGTCTTAAACAGCACAACCGGCAGCAAAAAAGTAACAGTAAACCCAATTTTAGGCGGAGAAGAAATCAGGCAGTTGCAAGGTTTGGTGCGCGATGTAACGATTAATGATGATTTGGTGCATTATGTCAGCAGCCTGATTCGCGCCACCCGGCCTGATACCACAACAGTTGCTTTTGTGAAAGAATGGGTTCGTTGGGGAGCTGGTCCGCGTGCTGGGCAAGCCTTGATTTTAACAGCAAAAGCGCGTGCTTTATTTAAAGGCCGATATGCTGTTTTGATGGAAGATATCCACAATATGGCTTTCCCGGTTTTGCGCCACCGAATTTTGATGAATTTTAAAGCTGATGCGGAAAATGTAATTTCGGATAAAGTTACCGAGGAATTGATTAAGGCGATTGAACGGCCGAAAGTGTTGGCTTAATGATACTGTTTTTATAGGGTTAAATTTAGTTTTCTATGTCTTCGCTCCTCGATCCAAAAATTGTTATGTCGATAAAAAGTCTCCAGTTAGCTGCCAAAACAGTGGTTGATGGCTTTATGAGCGGCGTAAACAAAAGCACCATAAAAGGGCCGGGCATGGAATTTTCTCAGTACAGAAGCTACCAGCCCGGCGATGATTTACGTTCGCTGGACTGGAAAATGTTTGCTCGTTCTGATCGCTATTATATTCGCGAATCGGAAGTAGAAACCAGTATTTCCGTCCGTTTTCTAGTGGATGCAAGTGCTTCCATGAACCACGAAGATAATGGTTATAAAAAGATCGCTTATGCGGCTTATTTAACGGCTTCATTGGCTTATCTGGCTAATTTACAAGGCGATGCAACCGGCTTATACGTTTTGCAAAATGACGGTTTGTTTTCGTTGGTGCCAAGGCAGAGCATGCAGCATTTAAACCGTTTGTTTTATCAGTTGGAAAACCTAAACCCGGCCGGAAAACTGACCGAAGAAGTAAATTACAAAGAGATTTTTGCAGGAACAGGAAAACGCGAACTACTCATTTTTATCACCGATTTTTATGAAGAGAACAACGAAATCCTACAATTGCTGGATAAACTTTCAACCTTGAAACACGAAATCATTGTCTTCCAGATCATCGGCAAAAACGAATTGGAACTGGATTTCGCCGGATATTCTACTTTAGAAGATTTGGAAACCGGACAAACCATTCAGGTAAATGCCACACAAGCCAGAAAAATATACAAACAAAAATTAGGTGAACGCTTAGCCCACATCAAAACACAAATACTGGACAGGAACATTTTTTACCGCTTAATCAGCATGGACCAACCTTTGGACCAAGCCTTGCGCGATTTCTTAAACCAGCGGATGAAAGGGTTTTGAGGCGTGAGGTACGAGGTTTGAGGCAAATGCAAAGTTCAAAAAAGAAAAGATTTTAAAAATATAAAAAGGTATGGAACGCGGTAACTAATACCTCAAACCCCATACCTCGCACCCAAAAATGCTCCAACTACTAAACCATTTATGGCTTTGGGCAATTGCCGCAATCATTGTTCCGATAATGATCCATTTGTGGCATATCAAAACCGGCAAAACGCTTAAAATCGGCAGTATTGCTTTACTGGGCGAAAGCGCCAAACAAAGTTCGCGCAGTTTCCGCATCAACGATTGGCTGCTGCTGATTTTACGCTGCTTGTTGCTGATCTTACTTTCGCTTTTACTTACGCAACCTTTTTGGGAAAAGCAGGCGCAGCAAACCAAAGCAAAAGGCTGGGTTTTGGTTGAAAAAGAACCGATAAAAGAAGTATATGCACACTTTAAACCACAAATTGATTCGCTGCTGAAGGCTGGATACGAGCTGCACCAGTTCGATGCTTCTTTTAAGGCATTAAAATTACAGGAGGTTTTGCAGGATACTTCTCGTAAAATAATCGACCCAAAACCCCGCTCCTACTGGAGTTTGTTGAAGTTGATGGAGCAACAAATCCCGCAAAAAAAGCCTGCTTATCTATTCACTTCCAACCAGTTGCAGCATTTTAAAGGCAAACGGCCAGCATTAAATGTTGACCTGAATTGGAAAACTTACACGCCTGCTGATTCCGTTTCCACCTGGATCCAAAACGCTTATTTTACTTCGACCGATAGCATCCGTTTGCTGGTTGGAAATAGCAAATCTGCCGGTACTTCTTTTAGCACCATAAATTTGCAATCGGCAGATCGTGGCAATTCTAATTTTAAAGTTTCTTTTGAGGAAGGAAAACCGGTTGTTGCCTTAAAAAACAGCTCACAAAAAGCGGTTTTGGTGGATACTTCAACTTTAAAAATCACGATTTATCAAAACCAGTTTCCTGCGGATGCCGCTTATTTAAACG
>CAZZVO010000115.1:0-11892 GCA_964657505.1 uncultured Mucilaginibacter sp. | reverse complement strand
TTTGAGGGTTTTTATTTGGTGGAAGATGGTAGTGAAACGGGTTGGGTGAGGAAGTAATGGTTATTTTGTCGTTTCGACCGCAGGGAAAAATCTTCTTTTAATCGCTTGCTAATATTGCTTTTTATTGATACTTTTCTCAGTTAAACTTGTTTAGTTTCTCCATTAAAGTATCAATTGTTAACTGTCGTAAATCCTCAGAAATAGACTCTAAAACAGAAATTGATTTATAGTAATCATTATCAATTCGTTCTTGAAAAATAATGGCAGATAAGGAACAGTTAAAAAGAATTACATCTTTTGCTTCTTCATTTGAAGTACCATTTTTTAGTAGAAACCTAAAAATGTTATCGAAAGTAAACCTGTCAAAACACTCTTGATTTTCTAATAAGTATTGTTCGATTTCACCATCCATATAAAATTAAAACTAGTTTATAGTAAGTAATTAATCATTGAAAAAAAATCCCATAAGATGTAATAAGACTGATATTCATCATTCAAAATATCAGATTCATATTTTAACGTGAGTTCGGGATAATGTCGAAAGAAATTCGACAAAGTATTTATTTTATAAACGTTTGATTATCAATAAGTAAGCATAATTTGTTATCTTTAAGTGTCGAATTTAAATAACAACATCATATGCTTACCCCTGATAAAATTATAGAAATTTTCGTTAAGGTGGATGACTTCTGCAAAGAATTTGAACCCGAAATAGCTAAACACCAGTTGGATGCCGGTAATTATAAAGTGCGGGATAGAAAAGCATCGCTGGCAGATAGCGAGATCATCACCATTCTGATAGCCTTTCACAGCGGTCATTTTACCAATCTCAAACACTTTTATTTAGCGCATATCTGCATGTACTATGAAGACTGCTTTCCCGGTTTGGTATCTTATAACCGTTTTGTAGAATTACAGCGAAGGGTAGCTGTACCAATGATGCTGTTTCTTAAAAACAATTGCCTGGGCCAGTCCCGCGGGATCAATTTTATAGATTCAACACACATCAAAGTATGCCATAACAGGCGTATATATAACCATAAAGTTTTTTCAGCAGTAGCGGAAAGGGGGCAATGTTCCCTTGGTTGGTTTTATGGCTTTAAGTTGCACCTGATCATTAATGACAAAGGTGAAATATTGTCTTTTTACCTTACAAAAGGTAATGTTGACGACCGTAATGTAAAACTAATGGCCTCTTTGACGGAACAAATATTCGGTAAACTATTCGGTGACAAGGGTTATATTTCGAAAGCATTGGCCGGCCTGCTGTGGGGGAACGGCATCCAGATGATCACTAAGCCCCGTAAGAACATGAAAGACTTTAATATCTCCCAGGCAGACAAGATCATGCTTAGAAAAAGGGCGATTATCGAATGTGTGAACGATGAACTCAAAAATATCTGCAAGCTACAACATACCAGGCACCGATCTGTAAATAACTTCCTGATGAACACCATGGGTGCGCTTTGTGCTTACGCTTTCTTTACTAAAAAACCCTCACTGAATATAGTTTTTGAAACAAATAACAATCAATTACTTTTAACCGCTTAAACCGAACTCACGCTATTTTATTAAAAATTTGCAGAAAAGACTGAGTATGTTATTATCATCGAATGAACCGATAAATGATTTTAGGGTATCATTCCCAGTAGTTGCTAAATTCGTAGGATGATCATGAGCAAAGAAGATGAGTAACTTTATCATTTTAGATTCGCATGGGAAATGTTTATTGCCTTCTAAAATGCTTTTAATAGATTTTTTTGAGTAGTCCTTAATTTTAAACATTGAATCTATTTCAGACGCAGCGTATTGCGGATTTTTATTATTAGCAAATGTTTCTAAAACTGGATTTATATATTTAGATAGCTTTTCATCGTAATTTTCTACTTGTTTAGATTCTAACGGAAAGAACTCATGTAAAACAATAAAGAACAAGCAGTAAATTGTTTCAAATAAGTGACCTCCTCGTTCATCTAAGATCTGTGGAATTAGTTTTGCAATATCTGCGGGAACTCTTGATTGTGATTTAAAAAGCTTTAATATTTCATACTTACTTAAGACCTTCTTAATGTGTCTCGGATTCGTAAAATTAATTGATTTTAGAAAATCGTGAATTACTTCTACGTTTCTATAAGTCTTACCATTAACAGATTGAAAAACACCTTTAAAGTGTGGTTCAAGCATATTCGTAAAACCGGAGGCTTTTGGCATATTAAAAGAAATATCAAAAACTTTTTCCATGTATTCTTCTGCTTTAACTACATCTTTATATTTAGTTTTTACAGCTTTGGTAACCGCTTCTTTATCCATTCCACTAAAGAAAACAGTCTTGTTTCCGTAAGTAAAAAACAGCTTTAAAGCTGTTATTAAATTCAATACGTTTTCTGGTTCACATCTATCCAAGTCATCAACAAAAACCAATATTTTTTTGGCATCTGAATCTTGCAAAATTAAATCTTCTATTGCTCTAAATTTCTTTTTGAAGTCCGCATTTTTAATAAAGAAGGATGGCTCTGTTTTGCCTTCAAGAGCTTTATCGATTGCTTCAATATACTTTTCTCCTGAAAATTCAAATTCTAATCCAAGTCCGGAGAGAAGAGCGGAAGATTTTAGCGTTACGCCACTTGCAAAACTTTTGAAAGTTAGTAAAGCACCTTTCATAAAATCTTTTACAATTTCAGAAGTTTTGTCTTTTACACAATCAGTCAAAGCATCGCATAAAGACAAAGCCAAATTCTCGTCTTTCTCGTGTTCCCAAGCATGAAAGAAAATGGTTTTATAAATTCCTTTATCTATTTCTTTGTCGATATGTTTCATTAAGGAGGTTTTACCGCTTCCCCAATCGCCATAAAGAACCAACATTTTGTTTTTTTCTAATGCTCCATGATTGTATTCTAAAAAGTATTTAATAGCATCAGCTTTAGGTACAAAGTCAAATTGATCCTGATTTCTATAATCATCAAGTTCAGTATTGTTTAAAATTTTAGGATTCATTTAGAAGAGATAGTAGAGTAAACTTGAGTGACAAGTTACTATATATTATAGCAATCGCCAAAATCGTATTACTAATATTAGATTTTTGCTGATAAAAGAAGCATCAACCTAAACTTCCACTTTTAACGCTGCTTGCCGGTCAGTCAATTCAAAAACTTCGCCGTAAGGAATGATGGTAATGCGGCCAAACTGTTCTAACAACATTTTATAAGCCTGTGCTACAGGTCGTGGTTTTCGTTTCAGATCGAATAAACCGCATGGATTTATGGTGCCTTTTTTCTCGGCCAGTTCTGTATCCCAATCAATTTGGTCAATCAAACTGTACCAGGTAAACCCTAAAACGGGAACACCATCTTTGCGGATTTGCAGCACGTTGATCCACTGTTTGTACAGCCAAACCGACGCTTCTTCGGCACTCAAAACGTTAGTTTCGGTGTGCATCACTGGTTTTTTGTAGCGGTCGTAATATTCTTTGGTTACCTGGTACCAACCTAAAACATCCGAAGCGTTAAGCATCGTGCCATCCGGCAATTTGATTTTTTCGTTCCGGCCGTAATAATCGTTGCCCATAATTTGGTATCCCGGAGGTTCGCCAGCCATAAACCATTCGTATTCGTCCCGAGTGAGGCCGTTATCAAACAAATACATGCAAACATCGGCATCGGGTGGATGGGCGTACAGTAAATCCAGCGATAAAAAACGCAGCTTGTTAATGAGTGTAGTTTCTTTGGAAACCGTGGCCGATAGTTCGTGCACGTATTCGGCACTTTCGCTTTGTACGATGATACAATCCGGACGCAGTTTGGCAATTTGATGATTAGCCATGATGCTGGCGGCGACAAGGTTTTTAATGGCCGTAACAAAGCTGCGGTCGTCTTTTAGCTGCTCGTTCCATAAACCGTCTCGTGCACTTGCTTTTGCCGATACAAAAATTTCGTTCACGGGCGTATAAAACCGAACCCATGGATAGCGTTTGGCTACTGCTGCAGCATATTTGGCAAAATGTATAGGTAGTTCCGGGTTTTGAAAATTGCCGATCCAATCAGGCACGCCAAAATGCATTAAGTCTAAAATAGGAGTGATGCCCAGCCTTTTAATCTCGTTCATTGCCTCGTCAGCAAAACTCCAATCGTATTTCCCGTCGGCCTTGCTAATGGAATAATAGGGCAAACCGTAACGCAACACGTTCAGTCCCATTTCTTTAACCAAACCTAAATCTTCTTTCAGGTTTTTGTAATGGCCGCATTCCTCCAGCAAATCGCGTCTTATTTTTCCGTTGTTGATAGTTGGATAAGAGCATTCAATACCAGTTGCGAACATAAAATTACTGGGATTATCATCGGGCAAACCGCTGCCGTCTCGCCCGGAACTACCGCCAAACTGATCACCGGCATAACCATTATCACCATATTTTTTTTGGATAACCGATAAAAAGCTTTTTGCGGCCATGGTGAAATGTTAATTATTTTTTAGAAAAGCGTCCGCAATATGATAAGACAAAGCCATGATTGTTAGTGAAGGATTGGCACTTAAAGCACTCGGAAATATGGAATTATCGGCGATATAAAGATTTGGAATATCGAAAGATTTGCCGTTTTTATCCACCACGTTTTGCTCCGGATCATTGCCCATTCTGCATGTGCCAATCGTGTGCGCGTTCCGGTCCATCGTCCAAATATGTTTTGCACCGGCATTTCTCCAGATGTCTTCCATTGTTTTTTTGGCGTGGGCAGTCATCTTTTTTTCGTTTTCGCCGTTGCTGAAATGAATGCGCGGTTTAGGTAAGTTCATTTCGTCCAGCTCGTCCGAAAGTTCCAAATAATTGTGTTCGTATGGAAGGCAATCGCCGTGCATATTAATTCCGGCAACCTGGTTGTAATGGCGCATCCTTTCCCGCAGTTCCTCCCCAAAAAATCCAGTTGCACGAGCTAATTGGGAAGCATAAGTAACCGGCATCACACCGATGGACTGAATAATATAACCGCCTGCAAAATCTGCACCTTCAGGCCGGTGCATATCTTCGGAGATCAAACCGCCGGGAATACCAATCCACGGAAAAATATCTTCCTCAAACTCGCCCCAAACCTGCAAACCAGTGTGTGCCATAAAGTTTTTGCCGACTTGTCCGCTACTGTTTGCCAAGCCATTAATCAGCAATAAACGTGGCGTTTCTACTGCTCCGGCACAAAGGAAAACGTTTTTACAAAGCTGTTTTTCCAACTTGCCGTTTCTTTGATAAACTACTGCTTCAATTTTGCCGGAAGCATCTTTTACCAATTCAGTTACAAAACAATTCGGTCTAACTTCGGCACCAAAATGTACCGCTACCGGAATCAATGTAACATCCATACTGCCTTTAGCTCCTGTTGTGCAGCCAGCCTGACAAAACCCGCGGTTGGTACAAGCTTTGCGCCAGCCAATATGATCCTGATAATACGCTTCAGATAAAGCTGCATTTGCCGCAGGAGAAGTTTTGATATTTAATGGTTTGCAGCCACGTTCCATTAATTGCGCAGCAGTATTTAAAGCGAGCGCGGGAAGCGGATAAGAAGTTTTGCGCGGCGGTCCCCAAGGATAAATTGCCGGCCCGGAAATACCGATGTTGTGCTCCAGCTCATCGTAATAAGTTTCCAAATCCTCGTATTGTAGCGGCCAATCTTCCCCCAAACCGAAATCAGTTTTTAGAGTGAAATCATCAGGAAGCGGCCGAGGCGTATAAGCTGTGTAATGCAGCGTAGAACCGCCAACGCCAATACCAGAATTATTTTTACCGAAGGCAATCGGGTTTTCCCCGGCACTTAACCGTTCGTGCGTCCAGAAAAGTTTGTTCTGCTCTTTTTCATCTGTTGCAAAATCAACGGGCGGATTCCAGTAATTCCCAGCTTCAAGCGCGACAACTTTTAGCCCGGCTTTGGCCAATTTGGCCATCAATGGTGCGCCGCCAGCACCTGTGCCGATGATAACCGCGTCGACAGTTTCTTGTGTTGAAAAATATCGCATAAAAACAGTATGGGCTTAAAAAGTGATTGGTTTAAGTTGAGGCACTTCCCAACCTTTGGCATCGGCAAAACCGGTGTAATTGATATCGGCTTGCGCAGCAGGGTGACTGTAAAAATGTTCTGTAGCTTCAGTCAGTATCAACTCAAAAAATAATTTTGACAGGAAATTTTTCCAGGTTTCGCCTGTGATTGTTCCTTCGCGTACTGTTTTTAGCAGGTTATTTTTTTCTTCTGCAGAGAGGCCGTCAAAGTTTTTATGGTGTAAAAGAAGCACGCTTTCTGCAATGCCTTTCAATCCGGTTTTGTAGGAAATACCATCTGCGGGAAGCTTATCGTAACGCCAGCCCGGACCAGTTTTAGCAGTCAACCGCTGATCGATCATCCCTGCGATATTGACTAACCGATTTTCGGATTGTGCCAGCAAAGCATCACAAACGGATTGAAGCAAATCAAATTCTTCGGCAGTAAAAAAAGCATTGGAGATGTTGGTTTCGGTAATACGTTGTTGTAAAACTTGTCGGGTTGGATCGGTAACCTGATCGGAATTTAAAAGCGTTGAAAAATTATCGGCTGTCATGATTGTTATTTACGATTATGATGCGGCAGATAACCTTCCGCCGGTAACTTCTATTAAACTTCCTGTAATAAAACTGCCGTCATTGGAAGCCAGCAAAACATAAGCCGGCGCCAGTTCTTCCGGCTGACCAGGACGTGCCAAGGCAACTTCATGGCCAAATTTTTCAACTTCATCTTTCGGCATTGTTCCGGGGATGTTGGGCGTCCAAACCGGACCAGGGATTACTGCGTTTACCCGTATATTTTTTTCGCCCAATTGTAAAGCCAGCGATTTAGTGAAAGAGTGGATGGCTCCTTTTGTGGATGCATAATCCACCAAACTTTCAAGCCCCGTCATGCCAACAATGCTGCCTGTGTTTACAATTGAATCACCAAATTTTAAATATTTCAAAGCAGCTTGTGCCATAAAGAAATAGCCGAAAATATTGGTTTCAAAAGTACGGCGAAGGTTTTCTTCCGTAATATCTTCCAGTTTCGTTTCCACTTTTTGAAAGGCGGCGTTGTTCACCAAAATATTCAATTTCCCATATTCGGCAACCGTTTGTTCAACTGCATCGGCGCAAGCAACCTTTTGTCGCACATCTGCTTTAATCACCAAACATCGTCCGCCTTTTGCTTCCACCAGCCTTTTGGTTTCTTCGGCATCGCTGTCGTTTTCGTTGTATAAAATGGCCACTTCTGCGCCTTCCATCGCAAAAGCAATCGCTACGGCGCGGCCAATACCAGAATCGGCACCGGTAATTAAAGCTGTTTTATGTTTCAGTTTTCCTGCGGGAAGATAATTAGACAGATCAGAATCCGGCTGCATCTTCATGTCAGATTGCTTTGCCGGATAAGGCAATTGCTCGCCAGTCATTTCTTTGGCACTTGGGCGGTATTCCTGGTTGCTCATGATAAATGTATTCGTTTTGGGTTGACGAAGGAACATTGCCGCGGATGGAATTGTTTGTTTAAACTCTTATAAAATGGAAATCGGAAAAGGCTTTTAATTTATTCGGAAGGTGCTTCTTTTATCGGTTAAAAATCCGTTATTCTAATTTATTTACTAGTATCAACGTATTCTAAAATATCTCCCGGCTGACAGTTTAAAACTTTACAAATCGCATCCAGGGTTTCTAAACGTACAGCTTTTGCTTTACCAGTTTTTAAGATAGAAAGATTGGAAATGGTGATGCCAACTTGTGCGCTCAATTCATTTAACGACATTTTGCGCTTTGCCATCATCACGTCTAAATTAATTATGATGGGCATATTAAACGGTCAACTCCTGTTCCTGCTCAAGTTTTTGAGCCTGAAAGAAGAATTTAGTTAGTTGTTGAAAAACCAATGGACCTAAAAAATATACTGCAATTGAAAAATGAATTTGATGAGTAGCTATGAACATGCCATGTGTTAATTGGCTTACAAGGTAATCTGATACGAAATATTGAAAAAAACCTTTTGCTATTAATAAAAGAGGTGTCAAAAAAAAGATATAATTTAATCCTTTTAAAATTTTATCACTAAAAACGTTTTCTGGTTTTAAATCATGTAACATCCAAAATAGAATTGCATCTATAATTAAAATATAACATGAACCTGAAAACGTAATAAAAGCATCCTCATTAGCAAAAAATTCTAAATAAAATTTTTCTGAACCAGATTTTGGTTTCCATAAAACCTGGCCTTCCGTACCTGTCACAAACGTAAAATCCTTTGTATAAACGCTGCGGTATGTTTTCTCTGGGAATTTTTTAGCAGTACTAGCGTCAAATATAACAGTGTTATGTGAGGCAAAACTTATAAATGCCTGTAACAAAATCACAAATAGCAGGTAACCTAATATCAGTAGCGGAAACATACGAATTTTCTTAATAGTAGAGGCTTTCATCATAAAATAGGTTTTCGGTAAATATTTATTGAGAAACAGTAAATATAGAAATAAAAGTAGAATTATAAGTATGAATTTTAATGAATGTACTTTTACTTCACAGTTATCCCCTTCAACTCCCCAAACCCTTCCGGCGCTTTCCGATGCTTCGTTGCCTGTTCATAAGCAAAAGTATATTTGATCAAGGTCGCTTCATCAAAAGCTCTTCCCAAAAACTGTATACCCGCTGGTAAATTATCATCAGTAAAACCCATCGGAATAGTAAAAGCTGGCTGGCCGGTTCGTGGTGCAATAACCTGACTATTATCACCTTTATAACCGTTAAAATCACCAATTTTTGCTGGCGGGTAATTCCAAGTCGGATAAATGATCGCACCTAAATGCTGCTCGTCCATTACTTTTTCAATGGCATTACGAAAGGCAATTCGGCGCGGATCGTGGTAAGCATCCATCAAATCTTGCGGATTTGCTTTGCCGGCTTTTTGGTAATATTCCATGTTTGGTTTGATGTAATCCGAAAACTTGCCCGAAGCAATAATTTCATCCAAATTCTTTACTGGTGCATTACTTCCCAGCGAAGCGAGGTAAGTATTGATGTCTTCGCGAAAAGTGCTGCCCCAATTTTGTCGGCTTAACTTTGCAAAATCCGGAATATCTAAAGGATCAACGATAATTGCACCTGCTTTTTTTAAATCTGCAATTGCTTGTTCAAACAAAACTTTAATTTGAGGATCGATATTCCGCTCGCTCAAAATCCGCAACACACCAATGCGTGCTCCTTTTAGCCCATCTTTTTTAAGGTATTGCTGATAATTTGCGGGGATTTTTCCTTTGGATTGCATCGTCGTAGAATCTTTTGGATCGTATCCGGCAACCGCTTGCAATATCTTCGTCGCATCGCTTACCGAACGTGCAATTGGTCCGCCGGTATCATTATTTAAAAATAGCGGAATGATTCCGCTTCGGCTGCACAAACCCAAAGTCGGTCTGAAACCAACCAGATCATTGTGCGAAGAAGGGCCGCGAATGGAGTTTCCCGTATCCGTTCCAACGCCAGCTTCTCCCAAATTGGCCGCCACGGCAGCCGCTGTTCCGCCGCTGGAACCAGCGGTTGTGTAAGCCAGATTGTACGGATTCAATGTTTCGCCAGCCATTGAACTGATCGTAACTTTCGGACTAAAAGCCCACTCCGCCATGTTGGATTTTGCCAGTACGATTGCGCCTGCATCTTTTAGTAATTTCACCATGTGCGCATCTTCTTCAGGTTTAAAACCTTTAAATAGGACGGAGCCGCCCGTAGTTTGCAGTCCTGCTGTTTGGTAATTATCTTTCACAATCATCGGGATACAATGCAGCGGACGTAATTTTCCGGTGCGCTTGTATTCAGCATCCAATTCCCGTGCTGTTTTTATCGCCTCAAAATTGGTAATGATGATGGAATTGAGGTGCGTAGATTGATCATAAGCCGCAATGCGTCGCAAATACGCAGAAACGAGAATTTCGCAATTGCAGGTTCTGTTTTTAAAAGCCAGATGTATGGCATCAATATTGGTTTCGACAACATCAAAGTTTTTAGATGAGATTTCCTGTTTTCGGGTGAAGCAACTATCAAACAGAAAAATAGAAAGTAGGAGGAAAGTGGTAATTTTTAATCTCATAAAAAATATTTAGAAGGGTAACTATATACGAGTTAGGACAAGGAAATTATTTTTGACTTTTGATGTTTGCTATTTCTAACTCTGAAATTTTCTTTATGAGTATCTTTTCTTGTTCTCCTGTTTTAATCATTTCACGATTTTTTCTTATTTGTTCTTCGGGAGTGCTTTTGTCTACATCTATGATGTTCATACTTGTATCCAAGCGGTAAGAGTATACTTTTAATACGATTTCTCCGCTACGGGTTTTAACCTTAAAAGCATGTGACAAAATATATATAGTGGAATATCCATCGGGAAATATACTTCGATTTAAGTCCTGCAGAGTGTCAATTTTATTATTGATAGCGGTATCAGTACCTTTATTATATCCTGTTATTCTTTTCAGAGCCTTTAAATTACTCCATCCTGCTGGTGTATAGCTTTTAGGAAAAATTGCATCAGCTTTAACATTGTTGACTATATTAATTTTTGCCTTGATTAACAAATTTGTGTTAGTATTTTTTTGTGCTCTAACAGATATGCACGTTGAAATCAAGATTGATGCGATAAGATATTTCATAAACTTCAGTTAGCTTTTTATCTTTAAGAGTCCTTGACTAAACATTTGGACTAACTTTTTTATCGGTGATGCTAATTTGTTAAATTCCCTACTGTTCAATTTTGCCTTCGTCCCAACTCATATACAATTACCTCTGGGTGAGAGGGAGGCAAATCGACGAACTTTTTAAAGTCCCTCTCTTTTGGAGAGGGATTTAGGGTGAGGCTTTTATAAAAAAACAAAAGCACGGCTTTTACAAACCGTGCTTCTTTTATCACACAAAAACTTATACCGCGTCCGAAAGCGAACTGAAAGTAAAATCACGAATTTTCATCGGCGGAATTAAATAACTGCGGTAAGATTCTACGCTGATGCTGCGTTCCGGTTTGCCCAAAGCTTCTACATTGTTCAGCATAATCACCGGACTTTCATTAAAGCGGAAGTTTTTAACCGGGTACATGATTTTTCCGTTTTCGATATAAAATGTACCGTCGCGCGTTAAACCGGTTAGCAATAAAGTTTGCTGATCCACCATCCGGATGTACCACAAACGCGAAACTAAAATTCCTCTTTCAGTGCTTTTGATTAGGTCATCTAACGAAGCTGTTCCGCCTTCCATAATAATATTGCTCGGTCCGGGAACAGGTTTTACGCCTTTTTTCTCGGCCCAATAACGCGAATAACTTAGGTTTTTAACCACGCCTTTATCAATCCAGGTTGTTTTTTCCAGCTTTTCACCGTCGCGGTTCCAGGTATTTCCGGGCAATTCGGTGTTATAAGGGTCAGAATAAATGGTTACTTTTTCGTCCATTAATTTCTCGCCCAAACGTGTTCCGCCGCCCGGTTTACTTAAAAAACTACGGCCTTCATCTGCCATACGCGCATCAAAACGGAACATGTTTTCGAGCATATAAGTAGCCGCAACAGGTTCTAAAATTACTGTGTATTTTCCTGGCTCAATGGCTTTTGCACCTTTAGAACCATTGGCTTTTGAAGCTGCAATTTTTGTTGCCGAAAGCGTATCCAACTTACTAATGTCGTTGAAACCGCGGGCTGCATAACCGGAAGCCGTGCCTTCTGCATTGCGTGTAGTTACCGAAAAAATCACATCGGTATCCCGGTCATAACCAAACAAACCTTTAGAGTTCATAAAAGCATTAAAACCGGTTGTATTTTCGAGGAAACCTGCAGCCTGTAAATTTGCAGCTTTACAAACCTGGATGCTTTTTAGAACCGCTTCTGCACGCGTATCCGGTG
>CAZZVO010000114.1:0-12015 GCA_964657505.1 uncultured Mucilaginibacter sp. | reverse complement strand
GTTCGATTCCCCTACGGGCTACCGGAATCAATATCAAAAAGCGCTTAACGCCTGCAAACCATAAATTTGCAGGCTTTTGTTTTTATGAAGAAACAGAAGTACTCACCTAATTTACACTATCAATCGAACTCAGGTTATAGCTTCTAATAGTGAAGCGAGATAGATGACATGGTTGAACTAAGCTGAATAATAAACTTACCGCGTTCGGTTTCATACGTGCCTTTTATGGTGTATTTTTTTGTTCGCTGCGCTAACGAAAACTGCTGAAAATTTAAGTAAGCTTTAGGCGTGTACAAATCAGCCGGATCAAGTAAAGCTTTTACTTCTCCGGTTTTTTGGTTGAAAGAAACCGTGTTAAGTGTCCCGGCATCCAAAGTGAGCCAAAGGTCGGCTGGCGCGATATAAATTTTTGATTTGGCAGCCGTGGTGATTTTAACGTTTATCCTTTCACCTTTCATTTCTAAATTTCCGCCAAAGGCTAACCAGCCCAATTTCTGGTCATGGGTGATATAAGTTGCCGTATTAACCGCATAACCAAAAAAGTTAGAACCATAATCGCCCGAAATACCATCTATTTTTAAAGTAGAAGGAAAGGAGTGAAAAGCGGCCGAACCGAAACCATCCTCCGTAATATTAGATATAGAACCCATCAAACCGCCATAACCTACACGCAGTAAATACAAATCTTCTGGGGCTTTCCTGAATGCTGATAACACCGGAATGGCATTCAAACCAGAACCGTAATGGTGTAACTGCCGCTCCACGCGGGATAATTTCCCGCCATACAAAAAGTCCCAATAGCGGCGTGCCGAACCATTATAACCCCAATGCGGCACGGTTGGCATATAAGCTAAAATGGCACTGATAGTTACCTGTGCTTTATCGGGATAGCCAAAATAATCCGACCATAAGTAAACTTCTTCCTGTCCGGTAGAATCCCATGGCATCTCACTTCCAAAAGGATACATCAGTGTTTTCCAATGATTGGCCCTTGCTTTCATAGCTTTTTCAAGCGAATCAGCCATGATGGTGTAGCCTTCAGCTTTTAAATCCACCAAAATCAGATAAAAAATAGTGCCTTCCATTTGCCCGAACTGTGCATAATATGGTGCGAGGTTTACCATAGCCATGCTGGTTTGGTAAGCATTTTCCAGATACCATTTCCAGTTTTGCTCGGTAACCAGATTTACGTGATTGCGGCTGAGGCGATAAAGCGTCCAATAAGCAGCAGCTACATGCGGATAATTGTATGACCGGCCTACATCATTGGCATCTTTGTGGCTCCAGGCAGACCAGGTTTTATAGTTGATACTATCGCTGTAAGTACCCGGCGACATCTCATCAGGCTGATAGTAATAGATACTCTTTTTAACACCATATTTTTGGTCGCCTGCATCATGCTGAATCTGTCCCCAAAGCGTATGATTTACAAAACGCTGCAGCTTGTCAATTTCTGCTTTATCCGGTTGCACCAGTTCTTTCATCATCGCGCCGAGCCAACTTCCGGCACCACCTTCATCGCTTAAACCGGCAATCCAAACCCGTCTATCCTGCGCCACCTGGCGTTTGGTTTCGTAATCATAAGTAATTACAGATTGATCCCGTTTAAACGGATCCGATTTGTTTTCATACCATTGCTGATGGGTTAAAAAACTGCCATAATCGGCCACCAAATCCTTTTCCGGTTTGATAACTTTATAGTTGATGGTTTGCGTTAAGCCGTCCCCATAAGTGATCGTTAAACGTGCGCGGCCCCAGGTTTTCCCATTAATTTGGTAAGCTTGTGCGATGCTGTTTTTAGGGGATAAAATTTGTTTAAACGTTAGCGCACCTTCGGGTTCTACAGCCATGCGCTGCACTTTACTTTTATAGTTTAAAAACAGTTTGGCATCCACATCCTGCGGCAAAACATAACCAGGAACACCAATCGCAACCGGCCGATTATTGGTTATTAGTTTTGGTTCGATATCTTTAACATCATCGGCCAGAATAAATTTTAGTCCGTATGATAACTCTTGTCCAGGTTTTATAATTGCCGAAGTTGGCGCATTCCAGGGCTGTGCTTTTTGCCATTCCTTTTCTGCATAAGCCTTACTGTGTGATAACCATTCGTAGAAACCTTCAAACACAATTCCTCGCGGCGTAGGATCACTCAACAACGGATTATAAGCCTCAAAAGAAGTATGGCCAACCGGCACCACAAGCAGCGCCGGCTCTTTTCCGCTTAAACGGCTAACTTGCAGATAACCTGCATCTTTGCCGATATAAGGATCATAAAAAACGTTTTGCGCGTGGGTTTGCTCCAGCGTTTTATCCTCCAAAATATTGTTAAAAACCATTGGCATTCCCAGTGCGCCAACTTCAATTGCCTGTGCAGTATTATTTTTTAGTTTGAAAAGTAACACCAAATGATTGCCATCTAACTTCCATAAACGCTGTATCTGTAAAGGCATATCTGCCGGGAAAGTACCGCCGAGGTTTGCCGCCGCCAGCACACTTTTATCTTTTATATTTAGTGCCTGCACTGCGCCTCTTTTGGCAGCGGTAGAATAGGTTTTCCATAAACTATCGCCAGCCATCCGCAAACGTAAATTCAAATCTCCCAAGTGATACATGCCATCTTTGCTGCGCTGAGCAAGGCGATCTTTTGGCGTAAAATCAAAATCTTTTACACTAAGTGGTTCAAGCGCGGCAACAGTTTGTGACGCTTTAACCAATTGCAGTTTAAAACCGGGAATATTGAACGTAAGCAATCCCTGCTCCAGCCCGAGTGTTGATGGTTTTGCGGCAATGGCTTTCCAGGCGGGAGATTGCGCCAAAACAGGTTTTAACTGAAAAAAGCTGCATAAAAACAGTACTGCCGCAAAGCAGAATTTATGTGAAAAGAAAGCGGATGATCTCATCGTGGATTTAGTAGGAATCGGAAATAGTTAAAATATTTATGCCGGTAAAAGAAGCATTTGCTTAATCTCTAACCACCTTGCTGCCGTAAACCGGACCAACAGAATTGCTTTTTTGAGGAACCAGTTTGATCACAATTTTCTTCTTGCCTTTGGTGCGTTCGATTGGGATTTTGTAGGAAATATCGTAAAAACGGCTCTCTTTATACTGGTTTAAATCTTCGGAACCGATAGGAACTCCATCCACCAAAATATCAAATTTCCGGCCCCGGTTATCCATTCCCCAATACGTGTTAATTAATGTATTTTGCGCGTTCGGGTCGATTTTCATTTCGTAAGATAAATAGCCGTTTTCTTCCGTAGCGCGCCATTTTTTGGTGTGGTCTTCGCCCATAGTCGCCTTTTCGCTTACAAAATTATGGTCGCGTTCCGGCTGCATTTCGCCCAATCGCAAAATATCAACCGTACGGATTTCCATTTCCTGCTGCTTTTTCTTTTCCGCGTCGTACGTTTTTTGCTGATCGGCCCATTTTTCGGGCGTAAAAACATCCCAGTAAACGGTGTAATATTCGTTTTTAGTCTGATTGAAAGGCATCAATTTCACCTCATTTGGCCGACCAATATTTTTAGTGTTGAAGCTAAGCTGCTCCGGGTCAACCATTTGCAACCATTTGTTCGGGTCGGTTTCCGAAGTTACCAAAACAGGAACTCCGGTAACGGGATCAGGTTCTTTATCGCCTAAAATACCGGCCAGCAAAACCGGACCGTAAAAAACGGCTTTGCGGTTAGCGTTGTCCGGTATCGCTTCCGTATAAATATTTTCAGAAAGTTGCAGGCTGATCACATCGCCGGTTTTCCATTTTCGGTTTAAAACAATGTAACCTTCATCATTAATCGTTTCCGGTTGGGATACTCCGTTTACCGATACTTTTTCGGTGCTGCTCCATTTTGGTTTGCGGATTTTAATCGGCATTAAAACCGGTTTCGCAGCATTTATCGTAAACGTAATTTTGTTGCTTTCCGGCAAGTTGCTTTGCTGTTTTATGCTGATGCCTTTATCCTTAAAATTCAGGATCGAAGGAATAAAAAGATTGATATAAACGCTGCCGTCATTTCCGCGGAAATAAATGCTTTCGTTGTATTTTACATGGTTTTCCATGCCAGAACCAACACAACACGTAAAGGTTGTGAAAGGTGTGCTGTACTCTTTTCTGCCGCCCATCCGCAGCGGCACGAAATAACACATCATGCCATCGCTGTGGTTTTGCGAAGCCAAAATGTGGTTGTACAAGCCTTTTTCGTAGTAATCCATTAACGCTGCCGAAGGTTGTACGGCAAACAAATGCCGCGTTAATTTCAGCATATTATACGTGTTGCAGGTTTCGGTTGTGTTTTCGGTGAGCTTATCGTTCAGCTTATTTGGTTCGCTCAGATATTCGTAATTGCTGTTGCCGCCGGTTGCGTAGGAGTGATTTTGAACGACCGTTTTCCAGAAAAAATCTGCAATGGCTTTATCGTTTTGATCGCCGTTTAACTCAAACCGGCGCGCGCTAGCAATTATTTTTGGAATTTGTGTGTTCGAATGTTTGCCAGGCAAAATATCCTGTTGTTTGGCCAGTGGATCAAGCACCTTTTTATCATAAAATTTATACGAAATATCTAAGTATTTTTTCTCTCCGGTGATAGCGTACAAGTTGGCCAGCACTTCGGCCATGCCGCCGTATTCACAGATCAACATTTTCTGGATTTGCTCATCGTTCAAGTTTTTCAACGTTTCGCCAGTCCAGTCAGCCATCCCAATACAAATTTTTAACGCCTTTTTATTGTTGGTGTACAAATAAGCATCGACCAAACCGGCCATCACTTTGTGGACAGTGTACCAGGGCGACCAGCCGCCGTTCAAATCAAAACCGCGCGAACGGATATTGCCTTTGGCAACTTCAGCCCAAATCGTATCTTCTTTTGGGATGGCGCCTACGTAACCGGTTTTGCGCGCTTGCTGACAGGCATCCAGTTCGTCCACCATATAATTTACCCGTTTTAAAAGTTCGGGTTTTTGGGTTGAAGCATACAGCATCGATACCGCCGAAAGATAATGTCCCAAAGTATGACCGGCCAAACCCGAAGATTCCCAGCCTTCATACAACGCGCCTTTTGGTTTCAGTCCGGAATGGCTGCGGAAACCGGAAAGCAAACGGTCAGCTTCAACAGACAACAAATACTTTTCATCTGCCTGCATCGCTTGCTGAAAATTGCTTGGTAAAAGAAGCACGTCTTTCAAATCAAACGCGTAAGCCTTTATCGGCACCGTAGGTTTAATTTTCATCCGCGCATCATTCCACTCAGGCAAATAAGATTGTGCTTTAGCTTGATTTATAGTCAGTAAAAACAGTATAGCTGACAGCAGCCAATTGGTTTTTTTTTGCATTGCTTCTTTTATCGGTAAAAAATTAGGATCGGTAAAGATAGGTTAGGGCGAAGTATTAAAGCCAGCAATTTTTTGCAGGTTGTACTTAAATATTAACTGAATAGCTTTTGTTTCATCCAAATTTTACCAGTAAAAGAAGCATGGCACTCTAAAAATGGTTAATTTATATGTAGAAGGCGTTAAAATCAGACATTCAAACTTTCCAAATAGGTGCTAACTTTATAAAACTAAATTGACAAACTATGGAATTTGAATGGACCGGCGTATTCCCGGCAGTAACCACCAAATTTGGCGAAAATGATGAGCTGGATTTTGCAGGATTTGACATCAACTTAAAAGCACAACTTGATGCCGGCGTAAACGGATTTATTTTAGGCGGATCTTTGGGCGAAGCCAGCGTTTTAACAGACGAAGAAAAATTTGAACTGTTAACACATACTTTAAATTACGTAGCTGGCAGCGTGCCGGTAATTTTGAATATTGCCGAGCAAACTACCAAAGCAGCCATGGCTTTCGCTAAAAAAGCATACAATTTGGGTGCCGATGGCCTGATGCTTTTGCCGCCAATGCGCTACAAAGCTGACGAAGACGAAACGATTGAATTTTTTGCAGCCATTGCAGAAAGTACGCCGCTGCCAATCATGATTTATAATAATCCGGTGGATTATAAAATTGAAGTTACACTGGATATGTTCGAGCAATTATCCAAATACAAAAACATCCAGGCGGTAAAAGAATCAACCCGCGATGTGATAAACGTAACCCGCATGTTTAACCGTTTTGGCAATCGTTTTAAAATTTTTACCGGCGTAGATCCAATCGCTTGCGAAAGTTTGATGATGGGTGCTGATGGTTGGGTTGCCGGTTTGGTAGATGCTTTCCCAAAAGAAACTGTTGCCATTTACCGCTTAATTAAAGCCGGACGTTATGAAGAAGCGCGTGCCATCCACCGTTGGTTTTTGCCGGTTTTGGAACTGGATATCCACGCCAAACTGGTGCAATATATTAAACTGGCAGAAGTTGCAACCGGTATCGGCACAGAAAGAACACGTGCGCCGCGTTTGCCTTTAAAAGGTGCAGAACGTGAAAAAGTATTAAAAATTATTGATGATGCGTTGGCCATCCGCCCGGAATTACCGGAAGGAAGCTGGGGCAAATTAGAACACGCTACGGCTTAACCATGAACGGAAATAATATTGTTGCCGGCGAATTTGTGCAGGTGGAAGGTGAAGGTTTTTCGGCAATTAATCCATCAAACGGACAAACGCTGGAAGGTAAGTTTTTTGCCGCCAATAATACCCTGGTAAAAGAAGCATTGGCTGCGGCTACTAAAGCACACCAGGTTTTTAAAAATATCGACAAGCAAAAAAAAGCTACTTTTTTACGCGCCATCGCAACCGAAATTTCTGCTTTAGGTGAGGTTTTGGTTGATCGTGCCGTTGCCGAAAGCGGATTGCCAACCGCCCGTTTATTAGGTGAAATGGGCCGTACAACCGGTCAGTTACGTATGTTTGCTGATTTTGTAGAAGAAGGTTCCTGGGTAGATGCGATTATTGATACTGCGCTGCCCGAACGTACACCTTTGCCGCGTGCGGATTTACGCCGGATGTTGGTGGCTGTTGGCCCGGTGGTGGTTTTTGGCGCGAGCAATTTCCCGCTGGCGTTTTCTGTTGCCGGTGGCGATACCGCTTCGGCTTTTGCGGCCGGTTGTCCGGTTATCGTAAAAGTTCATCCGGCACATCCCGGCACAAGTGCGTTGGTTGGCGAAGCAATTTGCAAAGCCGCGGTAGCAACTGGAATGCCGGAAGGTATTTTTTCGATGTTGTATGACGATAAATATCAGGTTGGAGAAGCACTGGTTAAACACGTGCAAACCAAAGCTGTAGCTTTCACCGGTTCATTTAAAGGCGGCATGGCTTTGCTAAAAATGGCGCAGGAACGACCATCGCCTGTTCCGGTTTTTACGGAAATGGGCAGCATCAATCCCGTACTGTTTTTACCTGGTATTTTATCGGCTCAACCAGAAGCATTAGCTGCAAAATATGCTGCTTCCATCACTATGGGTGCTGGTCAGTTTTGTACCAATCCAGGCTTGATGCTGGCTATTCAATCTCCGGGATTGGATCAGTTTGTAATTGCATTAGCGCAAAAAATAGAAGCTATTCCTTCAGCAACGATGCTTACGCCGGGCATCTGGCAAAATTATCAGCATTTATCTGAAGAAATTTTAGGTGAAGCTGGCGTAGAATTAATCGCACAATCAACAGCTATCAATCCCAATAACATCAATCAATCCACCGCAAAAATTGTAAAAGTTAGTGGTGCAGCTTTTTTAGCTAATCCGAAACTTCGCGAAGAAATTTTCGGTCCGCTTTCGTTGTTGGTTGTTGCTGATGATCTTTCTCAATTAGAACAAATTGTAGCAGTTTTAGACGGACAATTAACCGTAACCGTAATGGCCGAAAAAGATGAGTTGGCTGATTATACCGACGTCATCAATCAGTTGCAAAATATCGCAGGCAGGATTATATTAAATAGTCCGCCAACCGGAGTAGAAGTTTGTGCGGCGATGCAGCACGGCGGACCTTTTCCGGCCACAAGCGATAGTCGTTTTACTTCGGTTGGAACGGCTGCGGCTTACCGTTTTGTGCGGCCGATTGCCTGGCAGGATTGGGAAGACAGTCTGCTTCCTGTAGAATTACAAAATGCCAATCCATATAATATCTGGCGGCAGGTAGATAACCAATGGACGAAAGATTAACATGGCCAGCAAAACTTTTTTTTGTATTGATGCGCACACCTGTGGCAATCCGGTACGCTTAGTTGCCGGTGGCGGCCCGCTTTTGGAAGGTG
The DNA here is from genome assembly GCA_964657505.1 of uncultured Mucilaginibacter sp. Taxonomy (GTDB): domain Bacteria; phylum Bacteroidota; class Bacteroidia; order Sphingobacteriales; family Sphingobacteriaceae; genus Mucilaginibacter_A. The sequence goes on along the minus strand of CAZZVO010000114.1, from coordinate 3,834 downwards.
CAAACATGAGCGAAAAACGCCAGCATTTCCTTCGGGAATTCGACTGGATTCGAACCGGTTTAATGTTCGAGCCACGTGGTCACGATATGATGTCGGGCAGCATTTTGTATCCGCCACATAATCCGGAAAACGATGTGGCGGTACTTTTTATCGAAACCAGCGGTTGTTTGCCAATGTGTGGCCATGGTACGATCGGTACGATTACGATTGCTGTTGAGGAAGGTTTAATTCAGCCTAAAATTCCCGGAATTATCCGCATGGAAGCGCCGGCGGGTTTGGTTCTGATTGAATATAAACAGGAAGGCAGCAAGGTAAAATCGGTAAAACTGACTAACGTTCCAGGATATTTAGCCGGAGAGAATTTGCAGGTTGAATGTCTGGATTTAGGAACGTTAACCTTCGATGTTGCTTACGGCGGAAATTATTACGCCATTATCGATCCGCAGGAAAACTTTGGTGGATTGGAAAATTACAGTGCCGGCCAGCTCATTGCCTGGAGCCGCGAATTGCGTACACGCATCAACGCAAAATATACGTTTGTGCATCCGCAAAACCCAACGATCAATACCTGCACGCATATTTTATGGGCTGGTAAAACAATTTCTGCGGAAGCAACGGCGCGCAATGCTGTTTTTTACGGTGATAAAGCAATTGACCGTTCGCCTTGCGGCACCGGAACTTCGGCACGGATGGCGCAATGGCATGCCAAAGGCAAGCTGAAAAAGGGTGAAAAATTTGTGCACGAAAGCATTATCGGCAGTAAATTTATTGGGGTGATTGAAGATGAAGTGATGATCGGCGATATCAAAGCCATTGTACCAAGCATTGAAGGCTGGGCCAAAGTTTACGGTTACAACACCATCAAAATTGACGACGACGACCCGTATGCGCATGGTTTTCAGGTAATCTGATGCTGTTTTTATCGGCATAAATTCATCAACATTACTCAAAAAAGAATTAAATAAATGGCTGAAATATTGATTATTGGCGGCGGGATTATCGGCTTGACTTCTGCCTTTTATTTACAAAAATCCGGACATCAAATTACCATTTTAGATAAAGGAGATTTACTGGATAACTGCTCTTCTGGCAACGCCGGAATGATTGTGCCCAGCCATTTTGTGCCGTTGGCCGCACCCGGAATGGTGAAACAAGGCATCCGCTGGATGTTTGATAGCAAAAGTCCGTTTTATGTAAAGCCGTCACTTAGTCCAAATCTCATTTCGTGGGGATTGAAGTTTTTGAAACATGCCAACGATAAACACGTGCAGGATTCCGCCGTTCCGTTGCGCGATTTGTCGCTGCTCAGCAAAAAATTATACCAGGAATTAGAGCACGAAGCCGGTTTCAATTTCGGTTTGGTGGATAAAGGCATCCTGATGTTTTACAAAACCGAAAAGGCTGGCGAAGAAGAAGCGCATTTGGCCAAAAAAGCCAACGAACTGGGTCTGGATATGCAGGTTTTATCTGCTGCGGAATGTAAAAAACTACAACCGGAATTGAATTTAGATGTATTAGGAGCAGTGCATTACCGTTGTGATGCGCACCTTTATCCAAATAAGTTAGTGGTTGGATTGATTAATTATCTGAAAACAAATGGTGCAAAAATTATTCAGAATCAGTTAGTTACTCGGATTGAAACGGCAAACAATAAAATTAGTAAAGTTTTTACCGGACAAAAAGAATGGACGGCCGATCAATATATAATTGCAGGCGGCTCCTGGTCGCCGGCAATTGCCCAAATGGTTAATCTAAAAGTGCCGATGCTGCCCGGAAAAGGTTATTCGTTTATGGTTCCGGAACCTACCAACCGAATGACGATCCCGGCTTTGCTGGCCGAAGCGCGCGTGGCAATTACACCGATGAATGGCCAAATCCGTTACGGCGGCACGATGGAATTGGACAAGATCAACACGCGCATCAACATGAAACGTGTGCAGGGAATTGTAGAATCGATCCCAAAATATTTTCCGGATTTAAAGCCAGAAATCCCAGCAGAAAAAGATATTTGGTTTGGTTTCCGGCCAGCTTCGCCAGATGGTTTGCCTTATATCGGCAGGCCATATCAGTTTAAAAACCTGATTATTGCAACCGGTCACGGCATGATGGGTTTGAGTTTGGCACCGGCAACCGGCAAGTTGGTAAGCGAAATTATGAATGAAGCGCAGACAACCATCAGCACAAAAGCTTACGCTGTAAACCGTTTCTGATTTTTAGGTGATAAAAGAAGCATGGTATTTTTAGTCATGCTTCTTTTATCGATTATTTTTTGTTTCTTACTTCCGCTTAGCTTTACTTTCTACTTTTAGAAGCGCAAAACTATTTTGAGGTTTTGATTCCCACCCCGTTTTATTTGTGAGTTACTTATCGCGGTGAAAATCTTCACCTAAAAAACATTGCGAACAATAAAAATTAGCCACTTCTTCCAATATTTTAACTTAGTGAAAGCGTGTTATTGATTTAAAAGGTTAAAATAAGTAGATTACGGAACTCAAATAGGTGGTTATGAAGGTTTTGCAATTTACCATTCCGGTGGCACATGATAGAAGCATCATTTTTGAAAAAGTGCAGCTTCCGTACTTTTATCCGTATTTGCACCGTCACCACGAAACGCAGCTTACCTGGGTGCAGGAAGGCGAAGGCACTTTAATTGTAGGCAATAATATGCACGCTTTCGCGGCTGGCGATATTTTTTTGCTGGGTCCGGATTTGCCGCATCTGTTTAAAAGCAACCCCGAATATTTTACCGACGAAAGTAAAGGTGTAAAAGCAATCAGTATTTTTTTTAGTCCGAATGACATGCTGTTGCCGCTGCTGGATATGCCCGAAATGAAACCCATAAAAAGCTTTTTACAACAACATGAGCAAGGTTTTAAAGTACCGGAATCGGCTTTTAACGAAGTTTCAAAAACAATGCTCGGAACCAATAATTCTTTCGGGCCAGATCAGTTAATTCAGTTTTTTCAGTTGCTTAAACGCTTGCAAAGTTTGCCTGATAAACTGGATGCCTTGTCGTCTTACGGTACTGCGCATAATATTTCGGAGAATGAAGGCATCCGCATCAGCAACATTTACAACTACATTATGCAGCATTATAACGAGCCGATTACGCTGGAAGATGTAGCCAACACCGCTTACATGACGCCGCAAGGTTTTTGCCGATATTTTAAAAAGCACACCGGCCACACATTTATTTCTTTTTTGAATGAAGTGCGCATCAACGAAGCCTGCAAAAAACTCACCGATTATAAGTTTGAAGGCATTTCTACCGTGGCTTATAAATGCGGCTTTAACAGCATCACTAATTTTAACCGTGTTTTCAGGTTGATTATCGGCACATCGCCTAAAGAATATTTAGATAATTATGCGCGAAACTTTAACCATTTATCCAAAGCTGCCAGTTAAAGTTTAATCAATTTAAATTACCTCCATCTAACTTATATGACCGCTTTTTACCAGATTTTCCGTTTGGATTACCGCTTGCGCTATGCTTCTTTTATCGGTGTTTTTTTAGGATTTGTAGTCGTGCAAACCACCGTTGCACAAACTGCTAAACCAAAATTTAATTTGTTCGAGCAATCCAGCGAGGTTGCAAGTTTGGTCATTCAGCATCACGAAGATATTGATGCGGTCAAAGATTTTTATTCGCCTTACAACCTAAACCCAAAACAGGAAGAACAGGGAAAAGCCAACGTTTTAAATTCGCCCGAAGAACGGCAGCGGTTGATCGAAGTAAACCAGGATTATTTGAAAAAGCTGGATCTGGTAGATTTTGATGCGATGAGCGTTTACGGAAAAGTGGATTACATTCTGCTCAAAAAAACCATCGATTTT
>CAZZVO010000113.1:0-12026 GCA_964657505.1 uncultured Mucilaginibacter sp. | reverse complement strand
ATATATTGCTGCACAAATGGACAAATATAATCCAATACTTGAAGAGATTATCTATGCTTTTCAAGATGAAAGGATTGTAAGGCTAGTAGGTGAAATTTGCGGAATAGATAACATGCAACCAGATAATAATCTTTATGCTGGTGGTATTTCAATGATGGGAGAGGGAAATTACTTAAATCCACATTTGGATAACTCACACGATAAGGATAGAAATTTATGGCGTGTTTTAAATTTGTTATATTATGTTACTCCTGAGTGGGAAGAATCTAATGGCGGTAATTTAGAAGTTTGGCCTGGAGGCATTAAAGAAAAGCAAATCGTAATACATAGTAAATTCAATAGGTTAGCTGTCATGGCTACTCATCAAGCTTCTTGGCATTCCGTCAGTCCGGTTAAAGTTAATAGAATAAGATGCTGTGTATCTAACTACTATTTTTCAGAAGAGCCTTTGTTGCCTTCAGATGAGTTTCATGTGACGACTTTTAGGGGCCGACCGGAGCAAACAACTGTTGATATAATACTTAGAGCAGACAATTCTGTACGCTCTGGCTTAAGGAAAATATTTAAAAAAGGGGTAGTTGAAAACCCTCATGTTTATAAAAAGGACGAGACTAAACAATAATTGTATTCCCATTCAAAAAGAGGGTCTGTAAATAATAAACTGTGTTATCTCATGTGGCTGTCTTAAAAGGCAGCCTTTTTTTGTTTTAAGAGGTGATTTTTGTAACTTAAAGTATGGGAGGCAATGTAGTCTTTAAGGAATATGACCCAGACCAGTTGACGTTTTTACCTTATAAACTGGAAGAATTTGTGCCGGCAGGTCATCAAGTTCGTATTGTCAAACAGGTGGTTGATGAGGTAGATTTCAAAACGATCAATCGCAGGTACAAGGCGATGGGGCGTCCAGTTTTCATCCGCAGCTGATGCTTAAGTTGCTGTTTTACAGGTATCTAACGAATACTTATTCATCACATAAGCTGAAAGAGCAGGCCCCACAAAACGTTCACTTCATGTGCTTTTAGGCATGAAAAAGCCCAACCACAATACCATCAACCGTTTCCCTAGTGAAAGTTTGTCGGTGTATTAAAGCAGATCTTCTCACAGATCATTATTTATTGCAGTAGGAAGGTATCGTTTCACTCAAAGAAGCCGGGTTCAACGACGGGACGAGATCAAATCAGCGGCAAATAAATACACTTTTGTATGCGGCAAAGCAAAAAATCAAACAAGAAAAGATGAAGTCTCAATTGGATGAGCTATGGAAACCATGCACAAAGCGTAGTGTCAGAAGAACTGCAAGACACCGCACCGCTGGAGTACAGCGAGATAACCGGAGAAAGTAAAAGAAGCCATCGCAAAGATCAATGCGGCATTAAATGATAAAGAAGAAGTTGATAAAAAAGTAAAGCAAAAGCTGAACTATGCAAAGAAACACTGGCGGGAGCAGCTGGCTAGATACGATGAACAGGAAAATCTGTTAGCTGGCCGTAACAGTTTTTGAAAACCTGATCCGGATGCCACGTTCATGCGGATGAAGTAAGACCGTATGCATCCTGTATTAGAATTGTTTTTCCTGCCACCATATAGCCCTGATCCCAATGCGGTAGAAAGGGCATGGCGGTATGTGAGAAAGAAATAAAGCACAACCGATACCTCAAGACGCTCAAAGAGCGAAAGGCAGATTTTTAGATTTTAGATAAACTTTTCGATAATATTCCAAGTGTCTTCAGATGTTGCTTTCCAATTAAATTTTCGAGCTTGAATTAGACCTATTTTAGCGACATTTGTTCTAATTGTATTGTTATTGATGTATGTCAGCATTCCTTTTTTAATGTCTTCTAAACTATATGGATCTACAGTTATAGCACCATCACCAACTACCTCTGGCAATGCAGACAAGTTCCCTACCAAAACAGCGCATCCTGCAGTCATCGCTTCAAGAGGGGGCAACCCGAAACCTTCATAAAAAGATATATAAGCAAAAAACAATGCGTTTTTATACAAGGAGGGTAAATATCTATCGTCAACACGCCCAGTGAAATGGACTCGTCTTAAAATTGAAGTATCAATATTAGCTCTATTAAAGACTAAGCTACTGCCTTGCTGACCACAAATAACCAATCCGATATCTTCAGGAATTTCATCAATTATTTCCATCCATGCCTTTAGTAACATCGGCAAGTTTTTCCGTGGTTCTAGGGATCCTAAAGACAAAACATATCTTGAAAAAGGCAAATCTAAGACTGGAGCCGGTGAAGTTAAAAAATCATGGTCAACCCCATTATAAACGACAGATATTTTTTCAGGAGCTACACCCATAAATCTAATTATTCTGTCTTTAGTAAACTCAGATATAGCTATCAAATGTTTCACTTTTTTTCCTAAACGTGGTAAAACAAATTGATACCATTTAGAGAAATAATAGTTATCCCACTCTGGATGTTCTAACGGTACTACATCATGTATTACAGCTATTTGATTACTTACAGAAATGGGGCCGGTAATACATGGGCTAAATAGCAGTTCGCTTTTTTTTAACAGGCTCGGCAAATAAAACTGCTCCCACATGTGTCCTTTAAAGCCTCGCGCGATTTCAGCCTTTGGGTGCACACATTTTACCGCACCTTTTGGAAATCCTTCCAATACTTTAGAGGTATATCGTTGTACTCCTGTCAACGGCGCTTGTAAACACCTGGTATTACATATTACATTCAAGATATTAAAAATTTAAAATTATACATTTTCAAAGCATGCTATATTGAGTTAAGTAATTAAACTATACTTACCAGCAAACATAGTTTTTGAAACTTTTTTATACTCAATTCCAATATAAGCGGCATAGATTAAAATAATGGGTACATCTATATTACTAAAGAAAAGCAATGCCCACAAAAAAGCATAATACTTATTTTGAAATTTCGAGATATTAATGTTAAACGGTTTAGTAAAGTAAAAAAACCAGATAATAAATACGATCAAACCTGCTTCGCAAACGTAAAAATACCACCTCATATCAAGTGTATAGGTTAATGTCCCGATTTCTTTAAAAGATTCATCATTGAATATATAGTAGCTTTTCGGAACGTAGCCGCCATTTTTTAATCCGTATCCCAAGAGATATAGCCATGGTTTTTTAGCAAAAAACATATACATTGGTAATTCTTCATCCTTCTGTAGGGGTAAACCATACACTTGAAACTCATCTGCACCAGCATTGTTTATATCATATCGATCTACAGCCCGCTTTAAAACTATTTTTACAAAAAAATTATTTTGGTGTGAGCTATAAAAACTATATATAAGCAATTTCATCGAAGATATGCCTACAAACATTACCATAAGTATTAATAATGAAAGTAAAATATTTATTCGAAGTCTTTTCGTTCTCTTTATTAAAAAAAACAATATAAAAACTAAGAACACACCTACTATAAAAGTTTGCGATGCGGTTAATAATCCTGTAATTAATAACAGAATTACCTTATAGTATCTTTTTTTTTGTAACAGTAATGGAATAGCAATAGCTAAAAATGCAGACAAAGCTTTTGGTTCTACAAAAAAAGCAGATATCCTGGTGGTTGAGCTTTGTCCTGAAATAACAAAGCCAGAGCGCAGACCAGCTATTCTTAAAAGATAGGGGTCATCTGTTATATTTGATAAAAAGAATTGGAATAAACCAATATAACATGAAACTATCGCGACCTTTATTATAACATTGAATATCTGGTCAATAGAATATAACTTACTTTCCTTGTATACGCGAAAACCTAAAAAAACAAAAGGAAGGAAAAATTTTATATAAAATATAATAGCATTATAAAAAATAGTTCCTATATCGGGATTTGTTCCTTCAAATATATCAACGTTATTTCCAATTAAAATAGCAGAAAAGATAGAGGAAAAAATTGGCAAGGTCAATAATAATATGATAACTAACGAAATTTTAGTTTTTCCAGTTATGATTTTTATAAATTCAATTGTAGAAATATATGATGATACAAAAAAAAATGGGGTTGAAGTTCCCGTTAAAATAGAAATGTTGAATGCCTGACAAGCGTAGGAATACAGAATTAGTTCAATAGTGTTTATTTTCTTTTTGTAATAGAAATAAAATAAAGCAAAGGTTAACACTATGCAAATAATAGTCACCAATATAGACATTGCTGTATCCCCCTGCATGGTATAAATAAATATAACTATTACTTTATTACTGCTTTTGGAATTTTGTTTCTTATTTTATCAGTGAAAGTTTTTAAATATATTATAGGTCGCATCATTAATAGCAATACAAAAGGCATATGTTTCAATATGTCTAACTTTTTTTTATTAAAACCACAATATAATAACTTGGCTGATATTATTTCCCATTCAGTCTTGCTTACAACTGCTCTCATTCTTAAAATCCTGATATAACTATGTTCACGGGTTAATATCCGCAAAAAACTAAGTCTAAGTTCATCATCATTTAAGAAAAATTCTTTTGCTAACTTAATGTAGCCATCAACATCAATCATAAATCTTTTAACACTACCACCATCTAAAAAACTATCATTTTCTAATCTGCAGTATATCAGCGGTTCTTTATTTGGCATCAAATATCCGCTTTTCAATAAAAAGGATATTATAATAAATACATGCGAATATGCTGTACCAGTATATGATGTATCGTATTCAATTAAATTCCATTTTTTTCGGTTGACTATAATTGAACTTAAATAACTAAATACAGCTCCCAAACTTTCTGAGCTATTAAAATAAGAAATTAAATCGTGTCTGTCAGTAAATGAATAAATGGATTGATGTAGGATATTAAAAAAACTTTTTTCTCCGATCGGGTTTAAATTTATATCACATAATAATCGGTCTACGATATAGGCATCTGCTTGATAGGTAGATATCTTATCTATGATATTTAGTATTGAACCTGGGACAATAGCATCATCGCTTCCCATAAACCAACAAAAATCAGCTGTCGATAACGATATGCATTTTAAATAATTTAAATCCGGACCTATATTTTGCTCATTTTTGTAATAAACTATGTTTACGCCTAACTGTTGCAAAGTGTTGATCATATCTTCTGTGCCATCGGTAGAAGCATTATCACTAATACATATCTGAACATCTTCCTTTAAATCGCTTGAAATAATATCATCAATTATTGAATTAATACATATTTTTAATAAGCTACATCTATTATATGTAGGTATACAGAAAGCTAACAACATAAGTAATTATATTATTTCTATATTATGCTTGTTGAATCAATCTTTAAAACCTTACCAGAATGAACACCTGTTAATACAAAAAAAAGCTTATTAAAAATTTTAACAGCAATATAACTAATATAAGAAAGTGGCTTAACAAAACATGTTATTGGGTATGCTGATATCCAAAAAAGCTTATATGATTTAAAATAAGGTTCAATTTTTTTAAAAATACTTTTGCTGTCCTTTATGCCTTTTTTTCTGGCTAAAATCAAAGGATGTGGAAATACTTTTAATATTAAATGAAACATTATCCAGTCTAGTCCTTTAGGGTAATTCTGTAAATATTTATTCACAATCATCGGGAAATTAACACCAAAAATATCAAAATAATTATATCCGCCTGAATTTTCTATTTGTTGCCCCAACCAGTATTTATTTACAAAAACATTTTCATCCGATCGACTTGCGGCTTTTAATATCAACGGTAAATGTGTTAGTCCTGTACCAGTAGTATCTGTACAATCCTTTTCAAGAATAAATTTTGTATTTAAGATATTGGCGGATATAAATGATGCATTACTCAAAGCGTATCGAAAAATTTTTTCTCCTTTATAAATGTAACTTCTACGGTTGATTTGCCAAGGCACATTAGCAGAATCCCCTTTAAACTGATAAAAATTAAGATATACAATTCCATAATCTTTATCTGTCAATAAATTAATTATGTATTTTATTGACCCGTTCAAAAGTATATCATCATCGCCTAAAACTAAAACATATTTACTTTTAGCAGTTAAATAGGCATTAGATATATTTCTATCTGGACCAATGTTAACAATATTTTTTATGTAATTAATTTCAAAGCCATTTTTATAATAAGACCTTACTATTTTTTCTGTATCATCAGTAGAATTATTATCTAAGACATTTATCTCAACGTTATCAAAAAAAAAATCTTTTTGGATATATAAATGCTCAATACATCTTTTTAAATATTTACTCCTATTGTAGGTTGGTATATTAATAGTCAATAATTTATTATATGTCATACTGATGCCACTCGGTTTTCTTTTTATAAAATATATTATACGCCCAAAATATGCTTGTAAATGTCCAAATTGTATATCCAATAACCATTCCTAAAAGACCATAAAAATGACTTAACACCACAGTTGAAATTGTACAGTAAATTGCTCCGACAATTGATATAAACAAATATGGCTCTAGTTTATGACAGCGCAAATAGGTTGCCCAGGAATAAATAATTTGATTTATAATAACAGTACTTGACATAAGTAGCAACGGCAAAATTGGCAGAAACCGATTTCTTAAAGGAATTTTAAGATAATTGATTAAAAATATACCAGTTGTAAAAGTTAATACTAATAAACTTATCACTAAACACAAGCTTTTTAATGTCTTATCAAAAAGCTTATCTAAATCAATAAATTCTTTTTTCGAAATTAACATAGAAAATAATGGTATTTTAGTTGTTATCCAACTCATTGATATAGAAGAAATACCACCTAAAACCTGCAGTGTCATACCCATTTGACCAGCAACAATTGGACCAGCCGTTGCAAACAGAACTGGATTAAATATTTGAAAGATAAAATATCCACTAACCCAACTTAATGCTATACGCCATTGGAAAGGAAAAATTTCTTTGTGATAATTTATTACCCAATGTGTTTTTTGTTTCCATATATATTTTAATATTGTTAATTTTTTTGTTGTCCCAATTATCACAAACACTATTAATACTGATAAAATTGAGGCAATAGGGCTTGAATATAATTTAAAGCCTAAAATCATTGTCCCATATAAAAAAAATACGTTTACAGATTTTTGTATCAAACGTATTTTTGTCATTTCCTTTATTTCATTCAACCCATCGAAGAACGCCAAAATAGGATCAATAAAAAGATTCAATGATGTAGATAATGATAAAATTATCCATGGCCATTTCCAGTCAATTGAATAATTATTGTTGTAAGTTGAAAAAAAATAAAAACCAATACCTACTAGAAGAAAAAACAAGAAGAATGCAATAATTCCAAACCACTTAACACAAAATTGTAATAACGAAGCTAATCTCGATATATATATATCTTCTCCTACAAGTTGATGATTGTTATCAAACTTTAAATGGGCAAACTCATGTGCCGTATATTGAGTTATTATACCACTTAAACCGAGTTCAAAAAAGACTTGTATAGCTATAATACTTGTGAAAGTATAATAATAACCCTGTTCTTCTTTATCAAGATATTTTGTGATAACAATTATAACCCCAACAGATCCTAACGCCTGAATTAGCCTTGTTAATAAGGTATATCCTATTGTAAGATCAATACCTATTTTGCTTAATATAAATTTATAAAAGACACTTAAATCAGTCCTAATATTCATTTTAATGAATATTAATTATAAGTAACCGCAGTTGAAATGCCGAATTCATATATTATCATCTAACCAATTAACCATCTGTTCGATACCAACATGAGCACTAATTTTAGGATACCAACCCGTCATCGAAGTTATTTTTTTCAAATCTGCTACAAAAAATTTTTGATCACTAATTCTAGGCTCAATAATTGTATATCGAAGTTTTATATTAAGTAAATCTTCTAATACAGAGAATAATTCTAATAAAGATAAGCTATTCTTTATTCCACCTCCAATATTAAAAGCATTACCTTTTACATTATTAATATATTTAGGTACAGAACTGTATAAATCAACCATATCTGTAGAAAATAAAACATCTCTAACCTGTTTACCATTCCCTGATATAGTAAAAGGATCAGCATATTTATTTCTACTCTGAAGTATCGCCTGGCCGCAAAACCAACCTATCCAGCCTTGATCATATGTTGAAAACTGTCTGCCGCCAAACATTGATGAATGCCTAAATACTATAGTTTTTATTCCGAAAATCCGTGCATAATCTAAACAATATTGATCTGCAGAACCTTTTGATACACCATATGGAGAATGAAATTCTAGTCCAATATCTTCAGCAAATCCGTTCGGATATGTTAAGATATTATATCTAGTAGCTGTTTCTTCATATTCAACAAATTCCAAATCACCATATACTTTATTAGTTGATGAGTATATTACAATTGAATAAGCAGAAAACTGACGCACTGCATCTAGAATATTGAAAGTGCCTAATACATTTATTTCGAAGTCTAATCGCGGATTAGCCAAAGAGGTTGTCATGGCAACTTGTCCAGCTAAATGATATATTACATCTGGTTTTAAGGTTTTTATAGTATTGCTAATATTCGCAATATCTCTTACATCTATTTGTTTGAATTCAAATTTACCTTTTGATTTAAGCCATGTTAGGTTTTTTTCTGATCCAGTTCTTGATAGGTTATCAACAATGGTTAAATCATCCCCGTTTCTAATAATAGTTTCGGCAATATTAGAACCTAAAAAGCCACAACCACCTGTAATTAATATCTTCATACTTTTTGTTTATCAACATTAATCGTTTGTTTTAAACCATCTTCTAAATTAACTTTAGGCACCCAACCTAATCTCTTAATTGCTGTTGTATCAACCGTAAAATCAAACAGTTCACCACTTCTGTATGGAATTACTCCAAAATTAAGTTTGGTATATTTGTTTAACGATAACTTCTTCACAAGATTAACAAATTCTTTCAAATTAACCGGCTCATCACTTGACACCTGAAATTCAGTAAACCCATAATCAAAATTTTCACTATTATTAATAATTATATCAAACGCAGAGACCACATCATCAATATATGTAAAATATCTATTCTGCTCGCCTTTAGTAAGGTCAATATGTGGAACTTCTTTAACAAACGAATCAATTAGATAGCTAACAAATTTTGTGTTATCATCTAACGGTCCGTAAAAATGTTCAAGCTGTATATTTATAAAGAAATTCTTTTGAGCAAAAAATTTCATCCAGTCTTTAAATTGACTTTTAGATAGTGTGTAAACATTAATATGTTTATCTAATATAGTATCTGTATTTATGAATTTTATTACTTTATTAGCTTGCTGAAAATAAGATATTAATTTTAGCGGCAACATAAGATTAGCTTCAATTGTATTAACTGCATCAATGTCTTTACGTCCATAATGTGTTGCACAATGTAAAATTATATCTACATTAAGCTTTTCTAAAAAATTTTGATTTAAATCTTCAATATCACAAATTCGGACTTTATCTATAATGCCTGCAATTCTCACCAAATTTGATGACCTGCGTTTTAAAAGGATAAAATTATGTTTGTCGTTTAAAGCATTAATTATATTACTACCTAAGTATCCGGTCCCGCCGGTAATTAAAATATTCTTCTTGATGATATCGGACATTTTGCGATAACATTTATTGTAGATAACTTTTAACTACACCATGCATATAATCATAATGGCTTTCATTTAATCCAGGCCACACTCCTAACCAAAAAGATTGGTTCATGATGATATCCGTATTTGGCAAATCGCCAATGCTACGATGTTTAACACCCATATAAGCCGGTTGCCGTAGCAAGTTACCAGCAAATAACAACCTGGTACCAATTTTATTTTCTTCTAAATGTTGAACTAACATGTGTCTGTCGGCGGCATCGCCTTCACGTAAGGTCATCAAAAATCCAAACCATGACGGATCACTATTAGGCGTGGGTTCAGGCAAAATAAATATGTCCTCAAACTCTTTCATACGCTCATACAATGCCTTATAATTTTCTCTGCGGCGTTGTACAAAGTGATCAACTTTTTTTAATTGTGATACACCAAACGCTGCTTGCATATCAGTAACTTTAAGGTTAAACCCTATGTGCGAATAGGTATATTTATGATCATACCCATATGGAAGACTTCCTAATTGCTGCGAAAAACGGCATCCACAAGTGTTGTCTTTTCCGGGTTCGCAATAACAATCACGTCCCCAATCGCGGAAACTTTCTGCCAGTTTTGCCAACTCAGGATTGTTAATAATAACCGCGCCGCCTTCGCCCATAGTAATATGGTGTGCAGGATAAAAAGAAAATGTGGAAATGTCGCCGTAAGTACCGGTTTTTTTACCCCTGTACGTAGCGCCTAAAGAATCGCAATCATCTTCAACCACCCAAAGGTTATATTTTTTAGCTACGCGCATAACTTCATCTAAATCAAAAGGGTTACCTAATGAATGGGCAATCATAATAGCTTTTGTTTTGGGTGATACCGCTGACTCTATAACTTCAGATTTAACATTATGTGTAGCGATGTCTACGTCAACAAACACAGGCACACAACCGTATTGCACCATTGGATTAACAGTTGTTGGGAAACCGGCAGCCACAGTAATTACCTCATCACCGGGCAATATTTGCCTGTCACCCAGTTTAGGCGAAGTAAGCGCATAAAATGCTATCAGGTTGGCTGATGATCCTGAGTTAACAAGTAACGCCTTGGGCACATTAAAATATTTTGCAAATTCGGCTTCAAATTGATTTGCAAACCTTCCGGCGGTAAGCCAGGCATCTAAGGTTGCATCGATACCAAGCATCACATCATCTTCATCCAAAACTTTACCAGTTACTGGAATATAGTTTTTTCCTGGAATAATTATTTGCGTGGTTTTTTGTTTAGCTATTTCTCGTAAACTTTTTTCGAGATCAGGATTTGTTATATTTTTTAACATAAGATTAAATAGTATTGATAATTATAGCTTAACAATTTTTCTTAGGTTCCTTCCATTTCAATTGGTTTAGCGAAAGGCTCCATTTCAGTTATTGGCCTGCCAAAAGCTATTTTTGGATATGTGTTGGTATATGGATCTATCATCACCTGTAGCAATACAGGGTTATCTTTATTTTCGTCATTCCACATCCATTTAACTGCGGCCTCTATTTCGCTTTCATCATTAATGGTAATGCTATTAATCTCATAAGCTTTAGCTACTTTTTCAAAATCAGGGGCACTGTACCCCCAATATGTTGATTGATAACGGGAATTAAAGTAACTATCCTGAAACTGTCGGATCATGCCCAAATTTTTATTATTTAGCACGATAATTTTAATAGGTAGTTTGTTGCGGGTAATGGTTTGTAATTCCTGTATGTTTATCTGCATACAACCATCACCGACTATAACAACTACTGGTTTTATATCATTTGCAAAACAAGCACCTATACCTGCGGGCAACGCAAAACCCATTGCTCCCATGCCTGCTGAAGTTAAAAAGGTTTGATCGGCATTTACATCAATGGATTGTGCAGCCCACATTTGATGGCTGCCAACATCGGCAACGTAACATTTAGCTGCTGCAGAATATTTTGACAGTGAATGCATAAATATGTTCGGGTTAATTCCTTTAGGGTCTAGCTCCTTAGTATCCGGCCAATCTATCTTTAAGGTATTGAAATATGTGTACCATTCTGCCTTTTTATTAAAGATCAAATCTTTAGTTTCAATGTTAAATGCTTTTAAAAATGCTTTTGCGTCGGCCACCACTGGTATACAGTTTTTAATTCTGTTGTTGATTTCTTCTGGATCACAATCAATATGATAAATAATTCGATTTTCAAAAAATTGAGCATCTGCGCCTGTTTGGCGTATATCTAAACGGCTGCCCAGTACAATTAACAAATCACATTCACCAAAGGCAATATTAGCCCACCTGTTGCCATAGCTACCAATAAAACCAATCTTCGATGGATGGTTGTGCTCAACAGCATCAACAGCTAATAAGGTAGTTACGATTGGAACCTGAGTATGTTCTAAAAAAGCCTTTAACTCATTTATTGCGAAGGCTGAACGAACACCGCGCCCCACTAAT
>CAZZVO010000112.1:0-12055 GCA_964657505.1 uncultured Mucilaginibacter sp. | reverse complement strand
ATTGTTGGTGCAGCCTATTTAACACAGCAGCCAGCAGCCGGTAGTTATACCAGGGCGTACAATAGTTACAGTGAGTTTTATATTGGTTTGCAACGCTTTATTTTTCGGGTTGATTACGGTGTAGCTTACAATGCCGAAAAGAAAATACACCAGGGCTTGCGGATTTATTATGGGTTTTAGGAGAGGTTCATGGTTTATAGTCGATGGTTCATTGTTCTTTGCAGCGCCTATGAACTATTAACCATTAACCAAAAACTTTCCACTATCTTTGCGCTTCATTTTACGCTGTTTACACCAGTATCAATGTTGCTATGAATTATCAAACCCTTCTTTATTACTGCTATTCGCCGATTGAAAATGCAGAAGCTTTCGCTGCCGATCATTTAGAACTTTGTAAAAGCCTGAACTTAGTCGGCCGCGTTATCGTGGCTGATGAAGGTTTGAACGGGACAGTTTCGGGCGTAAAAGAAGCATGCGAAATATACATGAAAACCTTGCACACTGATCCAAGATTTGCCAAAATTGATTTTAAAGTTGATGAGGTAGTAGAACCTTCGTTTGTGAAAATGCATGTGCGCTACAAATCAGAAATTGTACATTCTGGTTTGCGAGACCCGAAAATGATCGACCCAAATAAACAAACCGGCATTCATTTAGAACCGCTCGAATTTATGGAGATGAAGGACCGCGACGATGTGGTTGTGCTGGACGTTCGGTCCAATTACGAGCACAACTTGGGCAAATTCAAAAACGCAGTAACTTTTGATATCGAGAACTTCCGCGATTTCCCGGAGATGATCAACAAACTTGCTTCTTTTAAGGATAAAAAAATATTAACGTATTGCACTGGCGGCATCAAATGCGAAAAGGCTTCGGCTTTGTTGCTGCATGAAGGTTTTGAAAACGTTTACCAATTACATGGCGGCATCATTAAATATGGAAAAGAAGCTGGCGGAAAAGATTTTGAAGGAAAGTGTTATGTGTTTGATAATCGTTTATCCGTAGATGTTAACTCTGTAAACCCGGTTGTTATTTCCCGTTGTTTAAATTGCGGAAAAGAAACGCCCAAAATGATCAATTGTGCCAACCCGGAATGCAATGAACATTTTACCCAATGCAATGCTTGCGGCGAAGCTTTGGATGGCTGCTGTTCCGAAACTTGTAAAACACATCCGAGGAAACGTATTTACGACGGAACTGGCTATTACGTAAAAGTACCGCAACCGGTAAATCAAAGTTCCAAAAAACAAAACCCTGTTAAAGAACAAGCGTAAAAGCTTACTTACCGATAATTTTTCAAATGCTTCTTTTATGTGCATAAAAGAAGCATTTTTTGTTAAAATAGTATTTATTTTTCTTTAGGCTGAAACTTTTGTTTGCCTAAATAATTATAGTTGTAGCTTTACACTTTCTAACCAATCTACCTAAAAAACCATTTTATGAAAAAACTTTTTACCAACCTTAGCGGTGCGGTACTGGTATTTATCCTTTTTATAAATGCTTCTTTTGCCCAGCAAAATATCAGAGGGAAAATTACTGATGCCACATCAGGAGAAACCTTAATTGGTGTAAGCGTTTTAGTTAAAGGGACCACAACCGGTACAGTAACAGATGTTAACGGCTTGTTTAGCATCACAGCACCTGCAAATGCCACACTTACTTTTACTTACATAGGTTACACTACGCAGGAAGTAGTGGTTACCGATCAAACTACCATCAACATTAAGCTGGCTGCCGAATCCAAGCAATTAGCACAGGTGGTAGTAATTGGTTACGGCACACAACGGAGAAGGGATGTAACCGGTTCTGTAGCAAGTGTTAATGGCGAAGAACTGGCGCGCCAACCGGTACAAACACCAACACAGGCTTTGCAGGGAAAAGTAGCCGGTGTACAAATTATTTCATCCGGCCAACCCAATTCTCAGCCTCAAGTGCGTATTCGTGGTACAGGTTCTGTTTTAGCTGGTGCCGAGCCATTGTATGTTGTTGATGGTGTTTTAACAGACGATATCCGCAACATTAACAATGCAGATATTATCAGTTTAGATGTGCTAAAAGATGCATCGGCTGCAATATATGGTGTACGCGGTGCAAACGGTGTTATCATCATCACGACCAGAAAAGGTAAAAACGGTCCGCCGGTTGTTCGTTATGATGCCAATGCTGGTTTTAGTCAGCTTGCAAATAAAGTGAAAATGGCTAACCGCGACCAATACGTTTCTTATTTAAACGATGCTGATCCCGGCAAAATAAAATCAAGCGATGCTGCACCTTTAACCATTCCAGGCACTACCGATTGGTACGCAGCCGTTTTGCGCCAGGCTTTCCAAATGAACCACAATATTTCAGTTTCTGGCGGATCGGATAAAAATGATTACTTTATCAGTGCTAATTATTTAACTAATGATGGCATCATTCAAACAAACGGTTTCCAAAGGTTCAGCTTGCGCGAAAACTCGGATTTTAACATCACCGATAAACTGAAACTAAGTTCACAGCTTTCTTTGTCACGTGCTGCAGACCAGGCCGTTCCGCTTGGCGATACTTACAACAGTATTTATCGCGCAGCACCGATTATTCCTGCCGAAACTGCAAACGGTTTGTATGGTAATACTTCTGCCTGGGGCAACGTAGGCAACCCATTGTTGCAGATTGATAAAACCAATACTTTAAATATCGGCAACCGTGTACAAGGTAATTTAGCTTTGGATTACAATCCGATTAAATTCCTAAAACTGCATACTGCATTTAATGACGATGTGGTTTTTAATAATAACCGTACTTATTTGTATCAATATAATGCTGATGCCAGCACCTTTACAATTGCCGGTGGCAACCAGCGCCAAACCAATAGTGCATTAACTATCGAGCAGAATAATTCCTTCCATTTTGTGTGGGACAACACAGCTACTTACGATCAGACTTTTGGCCAAAGCCATGTAACAGTATTAGGTGGTTATTCAATGGAAAAATTTAGGTCGAGTTTTATTAAAGGAAGTCGCATTAATGTTCCAACAAGTCCTGACCAATGGTTTTTAGATGTAGGTGACCCTAATGTAAACGCTACTAGTAGTAATAACGGAGATTTGTACACGCGGGAATCATTCTTCACCCGTGCCAATTACAGCTTCGCCGGAAAATATTTGTTAAGCGGCACTTTCCGTCGCGATGGTAGTTCACGTTTTAGTTCCCGTTATGGTAATTTTTACACCGTAGGCGCGGGCTGGGTTGTATCAGAAGAACCCTTTATGAAAAACCAGAAAATATTTTCTAATTTAAAATTAAGGGCAAGTTATGGAGAATTAGGAAACGATAACATCGGCACTGGTTTGTACGTGGTTACGGCTACAACCTACCAGCCTTATTATTTCGGCGGTAATTTGGTGAATGCAAGTATCATCCAGGACATCAAAGACACCAACTTAAAATGGGAAACTACGGATCAGTTAGATTTAGGTATCGAGTACGGATTTTTAAACAACCGTTTAACCGGTGAAGCTGATTACTACAACAAAAAGGTAAAAAATGCATTAACGTATGTTACTTTACCAGGTATTTTTGGTGATCCGGATAATCAGTTTGTTACCAATGCAGCTTCTTATCAAAATAAAGGCGTAGAAGTTTCTTTAAACTGGAGCGATAAAATAGGAAGTAAATTCAAGTACAGCATTGGTGCTAATTTGAGTTATAACCAGAATAAGGTTACAGGTTTAAATGGTGGGCAAGCTTTGCAAGGCGGCGGTGTAGGCGGACAAGGATTTGTTACCCGTACAGATAACGGGCACCCAATTGCAAGTTTTTACGTGTTGCAGGCGACAGGTCTTTTCCAAAATGCTGCTCAAGTAGCTGCTGCACCTACTAATACTTACGAAGCCAATAAAATTGGTGGTTTAATGTATGCTGATATCAACCATGATGGAAAAATTGATGCTAACGACCGTATTTATGCTGGTTCTTATCAACCTGAATTTTTTGGTGGCTTTAATTTAAGCATGAGTTATGCCGATTTCGATTTGAATGCAGATTTTTACGGCAACTGGGGAAACAAAATTTATAATGGTAAAAAAGCCTTCCGGGTTAGTCCGGAGGACAACATAGAATCAAGTTATGCAGACGACCGTTGGACGCCTTCCAATCCTTCTAACACTAATCCAAACATCATCACACAATCTACACCTGCCTCAACTTACTTTATAGAATCAGGCGCATTCCTTCGTTTAAATAACCTTTCTTTAGGTTATACTATTCCATCAGAATTGTTAAAAAAGGCAAAAATTTCACGCCTACGTATTTTTGCAACCTCTCAAAATTTATTTACCGCAAAACGTTATAGTGGTTTCAGCCCCGAGTTACAAGGTTTAAGTGATAACACTACTAATATTTTAGGTTCTGGTATCGAATTAGGTACTTACCCAACTATCCGTACTTTTTCTTTCGGACTAAACCTTCAATTTTAATTATCAGCATCATGAAAAAAATATTCAATAAAAAAATAGTTGCTCTTGTTGGTTGCCTGGCTTTACTGTCGATCAGCTTTAGTGGATGCAAAAATTACTTAGACGTAAACCCGCAAGGTCAAATCACTCAAGAGCAAATAGCAACCGACCCGATTGCTGCGCAAAGTTTGGTTACCGGTATTTATAACGTTTTTTACATTGGTGGTTTTGCCCCGGATATTGATAGTTTTCAGTTTGTGATCATGACGGATATTGCGTCTGATGATGCCGATAAAGGAAGTTCGCCTTCGGATTATGGTGATGCATTGCAGATAGATAATCTGCAAACACCAGCAACAAACGGCGTAGTCAACAATGTTTATACAGGTTATTATCAAGGAGTTGTACGCGCCAACCAGGCATTGGATAAATTGCAAAATGTAACCTTCGATGCAACTACAAAAAATAAGTTAATCGGAGAAGCACGGTTTTTACGCGCTTATTTCTACTTCAACTTAGTGCGGTTTTTTGGTGGCGTACCTAAATTAGACCGTGTACCAACAATAGCCGAAGCAAATAGTGCCCAATTCCAAACCCGTGCTACAGCGGCTGATATTTATGCCTTTATTGTGAGCGATCTGGATTTTGCCGTAGCTAATTTGCCCGATAAAGGTGCTACCGATGTTGGCCGTGCCACAAAAAGCGCCGCACAATCTTTAGAGGCCAAAGTTTATTTATACATGAAAAATTACCAGAAAGCTTATGATCTTTCTCAAGCGGTTATTACCGGCGGGAAATATTCTTTGGTGAAAGATTACTCCTTAATCTGGAGGCAAAACGCTGTAAATGGTGACGGCGGGAACAATAACTCCGAATCAATATTTGAAACCCAAGCTGGCATTAACGTTGATTGTTCTGCCGGTATTAACTTGTACACGGTTTCGCAAGGACCACGTGCTGGTGGCAAATATGGCTGGTCGGATTTAGGTTTTGGTTTTAACAACCCTTCAGCAAGTTTGCTAAAAGAATACGAAGCTGGCGATGTGCGAAAAAACGGAACTGTTATTTTTATCAACCCAACAACTGCCACCAATTCTAAAGGAACGATATTGTTTGATGGCTTCAGGATACCGAGCCAGGATTCTGTACAAAATTCGACTTACAGCTACAAAGCTTACCATAGCCGCACTTTAGAAGCAAATTGTGGCGGCAATACAGATCGTTTGCCAAAACAAGTCCGCATTTTACGTTATGCAGATGTGTTGTTGATTAACGCAGAAGCTGCTATACAATTAGGCAATATCGGTGCTGCTACGACTGACCTTCATTTGGTACGTGCAAGGGCAGGTTTACCAGATGTAACGCCAACGTTAACAGCCATTTGGCACGAACGCCGGGTAGAACTGGGCATGGAGCATGATCGTTTCTTCGATTTGGTACGCCAGGATGCTGTACAACCTGGTAGAGCCGCCGCAGCTTTTACTGCTGATGGTAACAAAACCTGGTCTGCAACGCGGGCATTATTTCCCATCCCACAAGCACAAATTGATTTAAGCGGAGGAAGGTTAACCCAAAATCCAGGATACTAAAATTAAAATTATAACAGCCGGAATAATTTTTATTCCGGCTTTGTTGTTTCTATCCATACCAAAAATATGCTGCTAAAAAGAGTATCTGCCCATCCGATAGCTACAGCGGCGTTCCTGCTGCATACTGTTTTTATCACCCTAAATCTATCGCCGCTTCAAGCCCAAACAACAAGAAAACTGACTGACAACCAACTGTTGGATACTGTACAAAAACGTACTTTCCAATACTTTTGGGAAGGAGCAGATTTGGTTTCAGGAATGGCGCATGAACGTGTGCATATGGACAATATTTATCCGGATCACGACCAAACTACCATTGCAACCGGCGCATCAGGTTTTGGGGTGATGGCGATTTTGGTTGGAATGGAACGCCATTTTATCACCCGAAAACAAGGCACGGCACGTTTCGAAAAAATTGTTGGTTTTTTGGAGAAAGCAGAACGTTATCATGGTGCATATTCGCATTGGATGTTGCCGGATGGAAAATCGAAAGCATTTGGCAAAACAGATAATGGAGGTGATTTAGTGGAAACTTCTTTCCTGATGCAAGGCTTGCTATGCGTCCGTCAATATTATGCAAACGGAAATCCGCAGGAAAAAAAATTAGCTGCGCGAATTGATAAAATTTGGAAAGGCGTAGAATATAGTTGGTACCAACAAGGCGGAAAAAATGTTTTGTACTGGCACTGGTCGCCGCAATACGGGTGGATCGAAAACTTTCCCGTGCAAGGTTATAACGAGTGTTTGATTTTGTACGTGCTGGCCGCATCTTCCCCAACACACACTATTCCGGTTTCGGTTTATCATGAAGGCTGGGCGAGGAGCGGCGGGATTGAAACCAACGTTAAACCTTTTGGTTACCTCATCACTTTAAAACATAATGTTGCTCCGGGCGATAACGTTGGACCGCTTTTTTGGTCGCATTACTCGTACCTCGGCCTCAACCCAAAAGGTTTAAAAGACCGTTATGCAGATTATTGGTTACACAACACCAATCACACCAAAATAAACCGCGCGTATTGTTTGCAAAACCCAAAGCATTATAAGGGTTATGGTGAAAATTGCTGGGGATTAACGGCCAGTTATTCTGTGGATGGTTATGCAGCGCACAGTTCCAACGAAAAAGACGATTTGGGCGTAATTTCACCGACGGCTGCTTTGTCTTCTTATCCTTACACGCCAAAAGAATCGATGAAAGTTATCCGTCACTTGTATGAAGATCTAGGCGATAAAGTTTGGGGCAAATACGGTTTTTACGATGCTTTTAGCGAAACTGCTAATTGGTTTCCGACAAAATATTTAGGTATTGACCAAGGACCGGAAGTGGTAATGATCGAAAACGGCCGTTCCAGGTTGCTATGGAAACTGTTTATGAGTTGCCCGGAAGTAAAGCAAGGATTAAAGAAATTAGGTTTTACCAGTCCAAACGTTAATTAAAGAAGATGAAAAAGCTACTGCTATTGATACTTCTTTTATCGGGTAATTTTTGGTGCGCGAAAGTTTTCGCTCAGGAAAAGCACGCGTTTTACGATGAAATAGAAGCTTTTAAGCAGCAAAATCAAATCCATCCGCCACCCCAAAATTGTACACTGTTTATTGGAAGTTCATCGCTTAGAAAATGGACAAGTTTGGAAAAAACGTTTGTAGATTATCAAGCCATCAATCTCGGTTTTGGCGGTTCCACTTTAACTGATGCCATTTTTTATGTGAATGATTTGGTCGATCCTTACCAACCTCGCCAAGTTGTAATTTACAGCGGAGAAAACGATATTGCTGCCGGAAACGTTTCTGCGGAAATGGTTTTAAACAGATTTCAAACTTTATTTGGATTGATCCGCCAAAAACTACCGCTTGTTCCGATTGCTTTTATTTCGATTAAACCAAGTCCGAGTCGTGCGAAGTTTCAGCCAATCGTAATTGAAGCTAACAAAATGATTAAAAAATTCCTTCGGAAACAACGAAAGACCACTTATATCAATGTCTACCGCAAAATGTTGGACAAGAAAAAGCAAATGCGGCCGGAACTTTTTATCGCTGATATGTTGCACATGAACCAACAAGGCTATCAAATTTGGACAAAAGCCATCAAACCCCATTTAATAAAACAGTAATTCATTTTTATGAAAAAGAGTACCGCCTGCATCACTTTAATTTTTTCTTTGTTTTTTGCTGATACTGTTTTTAGCCAGCAAAAAAAGGCATCGACCGTCAGTTCAGGTTCGCAGCAAATGAACCAGTTTGTAGCTGCGTTAATGAAAAAAATGACTTTGGATGAAAAAATCGGTCAACTAAACCTACCAAGTTCCGGCGATTTTACAACCGGCACGGCCAGTAACAGCGATATTGCGAAAAAAATCCAGACCGGGCAGGTTGGCGGTTTGTTCAACATCAAAACAGTGGCTAAAATTCGGGCTGCACAACAAATTGCAGTCGAAAAAAGCCGCTTAAAAATCCCGATGATTTTTGGGATGGACGTGATCCACGGATATCAAACGGTATTCCCGATTCCATTAGGTTTATCTTGTAGTTGGGATATGGCAGCGATTGAGCGTAGTGCGCACATTGCCGCAACTGAAGCAAGTGCAGATGGGATTTGCTGGACTTTTTCTCCTATGGTTGATATTTCCCGCGATCCGCGCTGGGGCCGCATGTCCGAAGGTAACGGTGAAGATCCTTACCTCGGTTCTCAGATTGCACGTGCGATGGTTAAAGGCTATCAGGGCAATAACTTTTCTCAATCCAACAACATTATGGCTTGTGTAAAACATTACGCTTTATACGGTGCGATAGAAGCCGGCCGCGAATATAATACTGTAGATATGAGCCGAATACGGATGTTTAATGAATATATGCAACCTTACAAAGCGGCAGTTGACGCAGGTGCTGGCAGCGTAATGGCTTCTTTTAATGAGGTTGACGGGATACCGGCAACGGGCAACAAATGGCTGTTAAAGGATGTGCTGCAAAAACAGTGGGGCTTTAATGGTTTTGTGGTAACGGATTTTACCGGCATCAACGAAATGACCGCACACGGTATGGGCGATTTGCAACAAGTTTCTGCTTTAGCTTTAAAAGCTGGTGTGGACATGGATATGGTTGGCGAAGGTTTCCTCACAACGCTAAAAAAATCATTGTCCGAAGGAAAAGTAACACAACAAGACATCGACAACGCCTGCCGCAAAATTTTGGAAGCTAAATACAAGCTCGGTTTATTTGCCAATCCGTATCGTTTCTGTGATGAAAAAAGGGCGCAGACTGAAATTTATACCGATGCCAATAAAAAAGCAGCACGCGAAATTGCGGCGAAAAGTTTCGTCCTCCTTAAGAACGAAAACAACATTTTACCGCTTAAAAAAAGCGGGACAATTGCTTTGATCGGTCCGTTGGCTGATGCAAAAGAAAACATGGCCGGTACCTGGAGCGTTGCTGCGGATTGGACTAACTATAAATCTTTAGTAACCGCTTTAAAAGATGCGGCCGGCAACAAAGCCAAAATTTTGTACGCCAAGGGTTCTAATTTGGATGCCGATTCGGCCTTTGAAACACGCGCTACTATGTTCGGTAAAACGCTGCATCGCGATTTAAGATCAGATGCCGAAATTTTAAAAGAAGCTTTGAAAACAGCCGAGAAAGCCGATGTAATTGTAGTTGCCGCCGGAGAATCCGCAGAAATGAGCGGCGAAAGCAGCAGCCGGAGCAACATCAAAATTCCGCAAATTCAGCAAGATTTATTACACGCTTTGGGTGCTACCGGTAAACCCGTGGTTCTGGTTTTATTTACTGGCCGACCGTTAGATTTAAGTTCAGAAGCTCAGCATATACCGGCAATTTTAAACGTTTGGTTTGGCGGATCGGAAGCGGGAGATGCTATTGCTGATGTTTTGTTTGGAGATGTTAATCCAAGCGGAAAACTAACTGCAACTTTCCCGCAAAATGTTGGACAAGTGCCTTTGTATTACAACCATAAAAATACTGGTCGCCCGCTGCCGGAAGGACAATGGTTTCAAAAATTCCGTTCTAATTATTTAGATGTTTCCAACGATGCACTTTATCCCTTTGGTTTTGGTTTGAGCTATACTTCTTTTACCTATGAAAAACCAGTGCTTGATAAAAGCAAAATCCACAAGAATGAAGCTTTGCACGTCAGCGTAAAAGTAACCAATAGTGGAAATGCCGACGGCGAAGAAGTCGTGCAATTATACCTGCAGGATTTAGTTGGATCGATAACGCGACCGGTAAAAGAGTTAAAAGCTTTCCAGAAAATCTTTCTAAAAAAAGGCGAAAGCAAAAATGTTCAGTTTACGATCACCGATAACGATCTAAAATTTTATAATTCTGATTTGAAATTTGCTTCGGAACCGGGAGATTTTAAAATCTACACCGGAACCAGTTCAAGAGATGTGCAGGCTGCAAATTTTACTTTGCTGCCTTAAATTATTCTGATTCTGTATCTGGTGGTGGGTTTTCTGCTGCTGTTTTAGGCATATTTCTCATTTGAAAGCGAGGCTTGTAAACAGGCTTCGCTTCTTTATTTTCTGTTGGTTCGGTAGTTGGCGGCTCTGGTTTTTCAATTTCGGATTCTGCTTGAACTCTCTCTTCCGATTTTGGACCTTCCGCTTCGGTTTCCGATGCTTCTTTTACCACATCTTTTTTAATGTTCTGCATATTAAACCTTGGCTTAAAAGCAGGTTTTGCAGGTTCAGTTTTAGGTTGCGGGTTTTCAATTGCCGGTTCTGGTTTGATTTCGACTTCAGTTGCCGATGTTCGAGCTTCAGCTTCCAATACTTCTTTTATCACATCTTTTTTGATGTTTTGCATATTAAACCTTGGCTTAAAGGCAGGTTTTGTAACTTCCCGCTCCTCGCTCTTTTCTTCCCCACTCTTCACCAAATTGGTTTCATTGATGATCTTTTCTTCTTCCGCCAGCGATACTTCTTTTACCGATACATTTTCCTCAACCAGTTCTGATAAGTTATCTTCTTTAAACTTCGGCCTTTCAATCGCTTCGTTTAAATTTTGTGCCGCCGCAACCGCCATTCCTTGAACCGCCATTGCAGAAATTGCCTCTGCTTTTACAGCATGCGGTTTAATTTCTAGAGCTAAAGGATAGGAACGGCGCAAATTATTAAACCAATATTTTTTAGTGTGATCAAAGCTTTTTTCGCCCATTAAAGGATAATGCTTGCTGAATTCTGCAAACAAAACTGGCTCGGCCTGTTGCAGTTGTTGCAGGTCTATCTTTTTCTTTTTGAAAAAATCTTCGAAAGTTAGCATCAGTCTTAAGATTTGGAGTGTCTAAAAACTGCTGCTTCGAGATGTTTAACCCGAGCTTCTAAAGCGACGTATGCATTTTCCTTGCCTTCAATATTTTTTTCAAAAATCGTTGGTCGATCAATTAAAGCATCTAAACGATCACATAGATCTTTGTATTTTTCAGAACTTCTATTAAAAAATTCAGTCGATCTTTTTGAAGCATTATTTAAATTTTCGAAAAGGTTGTCAAATTCATCCATCTTTTTAAATTTTAAACTACTAAGATACTGCTTCCCAAAATACTTCTTTTACCACACAAAAAGCGTCAATTACTCCGCCATATTGTGGTAAACCGCCTGCACATCATCATCTTCTTCCAGTTTGTCAATCAGTTTCATCACATCAGCAACTTGATCTTCTGTTACTTCATGGTGAGATTGGGCAATCCGTTCTAATTTGGCGCTTTTGGTTTCGATGCCTTTTTCTTCCAACGCTTTTTGCATCTTTCCGAAATCTTCGTAAGCCGTATGGATTACAGCTAAATCATTTCCTTCTTCGTCCGTTTCTACAAATAAATCTTCCAGTCCGGCATCGATTAATTCCAGTTCCAATTCATCCAAATCCACATCTTTCGGTTCAAAAGTAAAAACAGATTTCCTGCTGAAAATAAAATCCAGCGAACCGGTTTTCCCCAAAGAACCATTGGTTTTGGTGAAATAACTACGCACGTTGGCCACCGTTCTGTTCGTGTTGTCCGTAGCAGTTTCAACCAAAACG
>CAZZVO010000111.1:0-12097 GCA_964657505.1 uncultured Mucilaginibacter sp. | reverse complement strand
CGAAAGAAAGTTGATATAAAAACAGGTGCAAAAACAGTAAGGCCAGGAAATTTTCCTGGCCTTACTGTTTTTATCGGTATAAAAATTGAACCCGATATTTATGTCGATAAAAGAAGCATCAACCTAATACCCGGAATTTTGAACTAATTTAGGATTGGCAATAATTTCGCGTTGCGGCACCGGGAAAACCAATTTTGGTGAGTTCCATGGTAATGCACCCACAGTTTGTTGTGTACGCTTGGCATCATGTAAAAAGAAACCACCTTCAAAAGCCAGTTCATGTCGGCGTTCAGTTAAAACCTGGGCAATGGTTACTGTCGTTAATGGTGTTAAACCCGCGCGTACCCTAACTTTATTTACATCGTTTAAAGGTGTATCTCCGGTTGTTGTACTGCTGCGTAAGTTTGCTTCTGCCCTTGTCAAGTACATTTCTGCAAGCCTTAAAATCTTTACGTTTCCGTATATATTCGCAAACTTGGATGTGTATAACGAACCGCCGTCGTTGTAAAAAAACGAACTGCGTACATCACCTGCTTCAAATTCTGCCGGAAAAGCCGGAAAAACCGCAGCATCTCCACGACCACCGTAAGAAGGACCACCGTAAAACTCGTTTTGCGCGTTTGTACCTTGTTGGGAAGTGATCTGGACGGAGAAAATATCTTCCGAAGTATTGTCGTAATGCACCGGACCTGAATTTGGATCATAAGGGAACTCGGCGGCATAAGTAGAAGTCAGGCTAAATGCGCCGGGACTAATTACGTTGTTTGCTTCTTTGGCCGCGTTTGGATAATCCAACTTTTGCAGGTATATGCGCGATAGCAAAGCCGCAGCCGAATATCTATTGGCATAAAAACCGTTGGAAGCAGGCAGTTTTGCTTCAGCGGTAGTTAAATCTGAAATTACCTGTGTATAAACCTGTGAAACGGTAGAACGCGCCACTATAGCAGAAGCATCAATAGAAGCTGTTGGCGTTAAAACAAGCGGCACACCCAGGTTTACCGTTGGGTCGCCGTCGTTCCAGGCACGGCCATACAATCTTACCAAATCAAAATAAATCATCCCGCGCAAAAACTTAGCTTCACCTTCAATGCGGTCATGGTCTGCCGCAACGGTTACTTTATCTAAATTTGCAATCACATTATTAATTTGGTTAATGTTTTGGTAAGCACTTAACCAAATGCTCGAAACATAACTATTGGTAACGGTAATAGACTGATTAGTCATTTCGGTAAGGCTTTGGTAAGTTCCAGTCCAGTCGATAATGCCCTGTCCAGACGTTCCCAATAAATCCGGTGCTAAAAACACTACACCGCCGTACAAAGATTCATTGTTTAAACCACTATAAGCACCAACAAGCGTAATTTGCACATCTTTAGCTGTCAATAAAGCTTGCCCAGTTTCTATACTTTGCGTAGGTTTTAAATCAAGCTGTTTATTACATGCCGATAAAAGAAGCATCAGGCCTGCACAAACCGTATATTTTATATTGAAATTTTTCATGTTTCTATAGATAATTATTGGATTACAAACCGATGTTTAAGCCGAAAGTAATAGTGCGTGGTTGTGGTGCAGAATAAAAATCAACACCAAGGTTAATTGGGTTGGTATTAAAATCTGCATTCACTTCCGGGTCCCAGCCCTTGTACTTGGTAACCACAAATAAGTTGTAAGCGTTTACAAAAACCCTGGCCCGACTTACGTTGATTTTATTGATTATTGATTTAGGCAGGTTGTAACCAAGAGAAACAATCTTACACCGCAAATAAGAACCGTCCGATAAATAACGGCTGGATGCAGCCACCCCATTTCCATAAAATAACCGTGGTTCTGGTACATTCGTTACGTCACCTGGTTTGTTCCAATAATTCAACTGGTCTATAGTTTGGTTATCAAAACCATTGCCTGCGCTCGCACTCATATACTGGCCGCCGCCATTGTAAATTTTGTTACCGTAAACACCTTGAAAAGTTACGGAAAGATCAAAACCATAGTAAGAAAAATTGTTGGTAAAGCCATAATTGATCTTTGGTGTTGGGTTGCCCAAAACCACATTTTGCGCCGCGTTGTAATCGTTGGTTGTGGTACGGTTACGCGTTCCATCGGCGTTGAGTGTATTCAAATAATAAATCGCATCGCCATTTGCCGGATTTACACCAGCGTATTCCCTTCCGTAAAAAACACCAATTGGCTGGCCTTCAAGTACACGGTTTAAATCATTTGTACCGATTATCTGTCCGCCTACATCTGTTACCACGTTTTTATTGTAAGCAATGTTTGCGGAAGTTGACCATTTAAATTTGCCCACCAGATTTTGGGAAGATAAACCGAGTTCTAAACCTTGGTTGTACAACTTTCCGGCATTTTGAAACTGAGTAGCAAAACCGGATGTGCCCGGAACGTTTACACTCAATAATAGATCGTGTGTATTTTTTCGGTAGAAATCAAAAGAACCTGTTAAACGGCTGTTAAAAAACCCAATATCCAAACCGGCATCAAATTGCGCGGTGGATTCCCATTTTAAATTCGGATTGGCAAGTTGTGTAACATTTTGCCCGGCCACACCATTATAACTTGCCGTTCCGGAGAACAAACCTAATGCGGCAAAATTTGAGATTTCGGCGTTTCCGGTAAGTCCATAGCTCATCCTCAGCTTCAAGTTGCTGATTACAGGAACGCTTTTCATGAAATCCTCTTCCGAAATCACCCATCCGATAGAACCGGAAGGGAAAACGCCGTATTTGTTGCCTTTACCAAAACGGGAAGAACCATCGTCCCGAACGCTGGCGGAGACCAAGTATTTGTTTTCAAAAGCATAATTCCCTCTTAAAAAATATCCTACAAAACTATAGTTGGTGCTTCCAGAAGAACCTGTGGTAGTTGCAGCAGAGGATATGGTTTTGTAAGCATCGGAAGGAAATTGTGTGCCTGTTGCCAAGTTATAGTTACTTTGCGAAAACTGATAACTCATCCCTCCTGTAAAATCAACCGTGTGTTTTAAGTTGAAAGTATTTTTATACGTAAAGTAGTTATTGGTATTGTAATTTAAGATTTGTGTGTAACCATTAGAACCTGAACCATTTGCCGTTCCGCTATCCCTAAAAGTAAGGCTGTTGTAATAACTTTCTTCATTTTGGTTCAACTGGTCAACACCAAATTCTGTGCGAAAAGAAAAGCCTTTTGCAATTTTCAAATCACCATAAACATTGCCCAGCAAACGGTAAACATTGGTGTTAAAATAAGCATTGTTCTGGCTAATTAAAGGGTTATAATAAACCGGGTAAGTACTGGCGAGTGTACTGCCTAAAGCGGAAGTGTTGGTTACACCATTTGGTAAAGACCCGCTGATTAAACCAGAACGAGGATCAATTTCCGGCGTTATCGGCGACAAGGCTACAATTTGCAAAGGTGTAGAAAACGCATCATCATTGGATACACGATCGTTAATTGTCCGCGTAAAACTCATGTTCATGCCAACCGAAAAATTACTGTACAACTTACTGTCTAAGTTTAGCCTGCCCGAAAACCTTTTGAAAGTATTGCCAATAAGCATCCCTTTTTGATCGAGGTACTGGCCACCAATATAATAAGTTGTTTTGTCCGTTCCACCGGAAAGGTTTAAATCGTACTGCGATTGCGGTGCTTTTTGAAAAGCCAACTTTTCCCAATCCGTGTTTACTGCTCCTGTTTGCCAGTTGGTGCTTCCGGCAGCGTAACGGGTTAAACGATTGTTAACATAGGTATTATAGTAGTTTTGTGCACTTTGTAAAGTTGAAAAATATCCTGCTTGAAAATCCTGGTTCGCAGCACCCAAACCAGCACGTTGTTCTATTTGAACATATTGTGAAGCATCTAAAAACTGCCGGTGCCGGGACGGCTGGCTGTCGCCAAATTGCGCACTAAAATTAATGCTTGGCGTTCCGGCCTTGCCTTTTTTGGTGGTGATGATTACAACACCGTTAGAAGCCCGCGCACCATAAATGGCCGAAGCAGACGCATCTTTTAACACATCTAATGAAGCAATATCATCAAAGTTAATATCCGAAAGCGGGTTAGTTGGTGCCGAAGTACCAGACTGGCTGCTAGAAGTGATCGGCACACCATCCACAACATATAATGGCTGGCTACTTGCTGATAAAGAGGAAGTTCCGCGTACCCTAACCTGCATCCCTTGCCCTAATTTTCCATTGTTGGCAGAAATGGCAACACCTGCAATTTTTCCTTGTAGTGCTTGTTCTACCGTTGTAACTGGCGTTTCCTGGATGTCTTTTGCGGTAACACCAGCTATTGACCCGGTTACAGTTTGCCGGGTTTGCGTGCCGTAACCAACCACAACTACTTCTGATAATTGCTGGGCATTTTCGCGAATGGCTGCGTTCACAACTGTACCGGTAATTGGAACCTGAACGGTGCCGAAACCAATATAATTGACAACAAGCGTTTTGGCATTTGCCGGAACAGCTAAAGTGTAACGGCCGGCTCCGTCTGTTTGAGTCCCGATTCCAGGTGCTTCTTTTACCGTTATACTTACACCCGGCAAAGCAGATTTGTCTTTTGCATCAGTAATTACACCTGTTACGGTTTTATTCTGAGCAAAAACTGTAAACGAAATAAAAAACGTCAACAGAAAAAGTAATTTTCTTTTCATACTTTATTTTTAGTGGTACAAATGTTAATTATTTGTTAAAACTAAGATAAAGCACAAATGTTATTTAATTCTTCAAAAAATTTCTGATGTTTTAAAAAAAAAGAATAAATAAAACAGCTTATAATTGAAATATAAGCAAAAGACGATCAAAATTTAAATTACCTCAATTTGAATCAACGATAAAACGCCAGGATTTACAAAACCTTACTGTTTCTATAAAAAATCAAAAAACCATTTGTGTTCTGCCCGATGCTTCTTTTATCGGTATAAATCCTTTACAAAGCTTCTGCAATTTTTTCTTTTCCAATTAATTCCAGCAAAGCTTTTTCAGCTTCGTTTAAACCAGAAACAGATAAGGGCTTATCTTCAGAAATCTGTTCTAAATACCGCTCGATCCGGCCTTCTTCATAACTTTTTATCAAGGTTGGGTGCACATAGTATTTTTTGCAAACTGTGCGGGTGTTGCCCAGGTTTAAAGCAACTTCGTCCAAAACGCCTTTTATTTTTTTCTTGCATTCTGTGGCAGTTTCAAAACCTCCGGCTGCTTTAAAAGCGTAAAGTGCGTGCACGCTGCCGCTCCAGGTACGGAAATCTTTCGCCGTAAAATCTTGTCCTGTTATTTCTTTTAAATAGTCGTTCACATCGCCGCTGGTAATATCCTGCGGGTTGCCTTCTTCATCATAATATTGAAATAACTCCTCGCCGGGGATGTCCTGGCATTGCTTAACCAATTTGGCCAGCTTTTTACTTTCTAACTGTAAATCGTGGTAAACGCCTTTTTTTCCTTTAAAACCAAACTTAATGGTGTTGCCTTCTATTGCTACATGCTCATCGTTTAAAGTAGTTAAACCGTAAGAACCGTACAATTCGCGGTAATTTTCATTGCCGATGCGGATATGTGTTAATTCCATCACCCTAACTACCAACGCCAAAACCTTTTGCTTGTCTAACTTTTTCCGCGCCAGGTCGGTGTCAATTTGCTCCCGAATTTTCGGGATGTAATTGGCAAACTCTTCCATTCGGTGGTATTTGGATTGGTTCCTGATCTTGTTCCAATCGGCATGGTAACGGTATTGCTTCCTTCCGGCGGCATCAACCCCAGTAAATTGTAAATGGCCGTTTTCGTACGGACAAATCCAAACGTCGGTGTAAGCCGGTGGGATCACCATTTTACGAAAGCGTTCCAGCAGTTCTTCATCTTCTACAATGCTTCTTTTAGCATCTAAAAACTGGTAATCCTCTCCCACTTTTTCGCGCGTGTAACCTGGCGACGAATCGCTTACATATCTTAAACCAACGGCACGGGCGGTCACTTTTGGGTCGCGGCCAATTTTATCTAACTGTTTACGAAGTTGTTGCATGATGGTAATTAACAAGGTTTGATAACATAGGTTTTACGCAGAGGCAATCTTACTTTAACAGCCTCACCCCAGCCCTCTCCAAAGAAGAGGGAGCTTAAAAGAACAAATGTTGTAACAGATGGTTGAACATTTATACATTTAAAAACAGCAACATGAAATACAATTTTTTAAGCAATACCGGTTTGTTGGTTTCCGAAATTTGTTTCGGCACCATGACTTTCGGTTCTGGCGGAATGTGGGCAGCCATCGGCGGTGTAGAACAAGCCGGGGCAAACGATATGATGAAACAAGTGGTTGACGCCGGCATTAACTTTATTGATACGGCCAATGTTTACTCTTTCGGCCAATCCGAAAAAATGTTAGGGCAATCGATCAAAGATTTAGGTTTGAACCGGAACGATCTGGTTATCGCAACCAAAGTTCGAGGTAAAATGGGCGAAGGCAAAAATAATGTTGGCTTGTCGCGTTACCATATTTTTGCTTCTGTAGATGAAAGTTTGCAGCGTTTGCAACTGGATCACATCGATATTTTGTACGTCCACGGTGTTGATCCTTTAACGCCGATTGAAGAAATTATGCGTTCGCTAAACGACATCGTTTTAACCGGAAAAGTACGTTATGTTGCCGTGTGCAACTGGCCGGCCTGGATGGTGATGAAAGGTTTAGGCATTGCCGAAAAACACGGTTGGAACAAGTTTGTGGGCATGCAATATTTCTACTCACTTTCTGGCCGCGATATTGAACGCGAAATTTTGCCTTTAGCCAAAGCAGAAAACATTGGCATAATGCCTTGGAGTCCGCTGGCTGGTGGTTTTCTTTCAGGAAAATACACGCGCGAAAATGAAAAAGCCGGGAATTCCCGTCGCGATAGTTTTGATTTCCCTCCGGTGAACAAAGAAAAAGCTTACGATATTATTGATGTGCTAAACGAAGTTGGCCAGCAATACGATGTTAAAGCTGCTGAAATTGCATTGGCTTGGGTAAGACAACAACCTGGCGTAACCAGTACCATTATCGGAGCCAAAACTGCAGAACAATTAAAATTTAATTTGCATTCCACCGAACTAACTTTGAATGCCGATGAATTGAAAAAGATTGATGAAGTAAGTGCCTTGTCAAAAGAATACCCGGGCTGGATGGTAGAACGCCAAGGCAGCGACCGGATACAAGGTTAATACTGTTTTTATAGGGGTAAAAACAGTATTTGGGTTTATTGTGAAAGCCGGAGCGAGAGTTTCGGCTTTTTTTGGTTAGATTTCTAAAAGTATTATAAAAAACAAGTGCATTACTATGATAACCTCGCAATTGAAAGATTTTACCAAAACGAAAAAAATCGAGTTTCATTCATAGCAAAAGCGCAATCCGTAAAAATAGATTTAAAACGGGAAACCTGGAAAAACAATCATCTTTCCTTTCA
The DNA here is from genome assembly GCA_964657505.1 of uncultured Mucilaginibacter sp. Classification (GTDB taxonomy): domain Bacteria; phylum Bacteroidota; class Bacteroidia; order Sphingobacteriales; family Sphingobacteriaceae; genus Mucilaginibacter_A. The sequence continues at coordinate 4,674 of CAZZVO010000111.1, read as the reverse complement.
AAGCTCTTTAATTTTAATATTGCGGAATGAAACCTGGTAACCGTGATCCTGTAAAGCGATATGGCCTTTTGAGTAAGCGGCAAAACCTTTCCAAGTTTTAAATTTACTATCGTTTATAAGTTGTTGCCATTCTGCACTTCCAATTTGGGTTTCTACAATTTTAGTATTGTTAAGCCAAAAAGTAAGGTGGCCATTCTTTTTTTCGAGCCTCACAAAATTCCACTCACCTGCTGGTTTTGCTACAGACGCCGATGGTGCTTTCATATCGTACAATGAACCGGCCAAATGATTGGCTTTTTTGTTGTCTTCCGCCTTTTCGTTATCTAAAACCTGCATTTCGATACCGGTATCATAAGTTGCTTTAAAAGATGGGTCTTCGTGGACGCCAAAAATAACACCGCTGTTTCCTTCTACCGAAATATTCCACTCTAAATCAAGCTCATAATTTTCGTATTCCTTGTCGGTCACCAAATCGCCTTGCGACTCGGCTTTTGGATCGAGCTGAAGTGTTCCGTTTACAATTTTCCATGCTGGCATCGCAGTTGGATTGAGGTAGGTATGCCAACCTTTGGTACTTTTTCCATCAAACAACAATTGCCAGCCTTGTTTTTGCTCTTTTTGGCTCAATTGGTTTTCGGTTTGGGCGATTGATGCCTGCGTAAAAAAAGCTAAGGAAAACAAAATCAGTGTGAACTTTTTCATCGAAAAGAAATTAGGGTGAACGATAGCGGAATGATTAGTTATCAAAACAAATATAGGTTTATGTTAGACGAATTGAACGCCTTGTGCAAATATGTTTACAATTTTACTGATAAAAACAGCATGTAGAATTTAGCAAGCTTAGCGAGTAAAAATTATTTTAGCTGTTGGACCTGATAACGAAATTGAACAATTAATTAAAGAAAAATGATAACTTTCCGCCTCGTTTAAAAACACTAATTTTACCTAAATCAAATGAAAAAAAGTTTAATTCCCATCGCAATTTTTGCCAGTTTAACGCTTGTTTACTCTTGTAAAGGAAAAAAAGCAAATACTGACGAAAGCAAACAAACTACAGCAGTTACAGATAGCAGCGCAAAACCAGCACCAGCAGCAGCAAGCACTACGGCAAGCAATGAAACAAAAACCTACACAGTAACTGCCACACCAGACAGCGTTTTGTTAGGAAAAAATAAAGAAGCGGTTATAAAAATAAAAAACCTAAAGGCAATCCAATTAAATGACCCCGACGGAAAAAACACAGGCATAGAATTAAGTTATGATATTGAAGCAACCAACAAAAATAAAATTGGCGGAAGTAATGTTTACATAAATCCAAGTCAGTTCAGGCTTTTACTTGATAATGGCACAAAACTAACGCACGATACTTATAATACAGTCTCTGCAGAGGCCGAATCAACAAAAATTTCAACCGACAATAAGTTTAAATTGCCTCCGGGAACAAAACCTACGGGTTTAAATATATTTTTTGATGAAACAAGTGCAAGTATAAAGATAGAAGTGAAATAAAACCTTTTTAAAAGTACAGGCTTTCAAATATTCGAAAGCCTGTACTTTTAGACTTAGATTTTGAAAGATGTGAAATTTTAAAATTGTTTAGATTTAAAAGAATACAAAGTTATCGGTGTTGCGTATATTTATTTGGTTCGATCATTTCTTTTAAAAAACCTACTTCTGAATCTGATAGTTTTGGAGTATCCAAAGTTGCAACTACATCTTCCAATTGTCCCACTGTACGGATCCCAACTACAGCACTTGCAACAACGCTTGGAGCCAAAGCAAATTGTAAAGCCGATTGTGCATTGCTCCTGCCTAAAATTGAAACTTCCTGGATAGCTTGTGCTGCTTTTAGCACCTCTATTTCAGTATAGTTTAAATATGGTTTTGCAAGTTTATCAACCAACAATCCTTGTGCAACACTTCCGCGGGTTACCACGCTGATCTGATTTTCCTCCAACAATTCAAAGCAACTTTCTTCGGGACGGCGGTCCAGCAAACTGTATTGCATCATCACACTTGTAATATTTGATTTCACTACATATTCGCGGATTACATTCGGGCGGATGGAAGAAATACCATAATATCTAATTTTACCTTGTTGTTTCAGTTGTTCAAAAGCTTCAATAGTTTCGTCAATATTATCTTCCAACATGCCGCCATGCAATTGGTACAAATCCAAGTAATCGGTTTGCAAACGTTTTAAACTTTCATCTATAGCTTGTAAAATATAAGCTTTACTTGCATTCCAACTTGTGCTTCCATCCGGCTCATGTTTGTTTCCAACTTTGCTGGCGATAATGATATTACTTCGATTGGATTTTAAAAAATTTCCGATCTTAATTTCGTTTAGCCCGTTTTCATAAAAATCTGCTGTATCAAAATAGTTGATGCCCAATTCTAATGCTTTGTTAATCAGCGTTTCGTTTTCTTTTTCGCTTCCGCGAAGCGACATGCAGCCAAAACCAATTTTGCTGACTTGTAAATCTGATTTTCCTAATTTTGCATATTCCATTTGTTCCGGTTTATTCGTTCAGGCTTTTCAGCACTTCAATTGTATATTCAATTTGATCGTGGTGCACATCCAAGTGTGTTACAAAACGGATGCGGCGCACATCATTTGCAGAAGCTTTGATGCCTTTCTCCGCTAATTTTGGTAAATAGTACGATGCTTCTTTTACCGTATCAAAAATAACAAGATTGGTTTCTACTTTTAAAACGCCGGTTACCCAATTGCATTCGTTCAAAATTTCTTCCAGTAATTTGGCATGATGATGATCTTCCGCCAAACGTTTTACCTGATGGTCCAAAGCGTAAATTCCGGCGGCGGCTAAAAATCCGGCCTGGCGCATCCCTCCGCCTAAAACCTTGCGCACGCGCCGTGCAAATTTGATAGTGTTTTTATCAGCCAAAAAAACAGAACCAACCGGCGCACCCAAACCTTTTGACAAACACACAGAAATTCCATTAAAATAAGTTCCGTAATCCGCTGGTTTATCGCCCGTAAAAGTTAAGGCATTAAAAATCCTTGCGCCATCTAAATGGAGCTTAATGCTTCTTTTAGCACATAAATTTGCGATTGGTTTAATTTGATCTAAGTGATAACAGTTTCCGCCGCCTTTATTTACCGTGTTTTCTAATACAACTAAACTTGTGTTTGGGAAATGGATATTTTCGGCATTAATCTCTGGTTCAATCATTTCTGCTGTTAAAATCCCTCGTTCACCATGCAACAAACGCGTAGAAACTCCCGAATTAAAAGCAATTCCGCCGCCTTCGTAACGGTAAACGTGCGCGGTTTGATCTGCGATTAATTCGTCCAAAGGCTGCGTAAAACATTTAATGGCAATCTGGTTGGTCATCGTTCCCGAAGGGCAAAAAATGCCAGCTTCCATCCCAAACATTGCGGCTGCTTTTGCTTCCAGGGCGTTTATTGTTTCGTCTTCTCCGTACACATCGTCGCCAACTTTTGCGCTCCACATCGCATCTAACATCCCTGGCGTTGGTTTGGTTACGGTATCACTTCTTAAATCAACTATCATTATTCTATTTTTTTATGCGATGCAAGATAAAGGCAATTCAATAGCGCATTAACGCTTTTGTAAATTATTTTAAAATTGATATAAACGTTTTACAAAAACGATAGTCTCAACATAAAAAAGTTACGCTAAAAGAAGCATAATAAAAACAGCTAACTTTTGTTAATGATAATTTAAAACACAAACCATGCGCTTACCAATTTTAATTTCTTTGTTTTCGGTTATTGCTTTTTCCGCTTCGGCACAATTGGGGCTGAACAAATGGGACGATGGTTACTATTACGATGCCAACGGGAATAAAATACTTGGGCAAATTGTAGTAAACCCGTCCGGCAGAAGCCCCGAAAACAGCGAAGGTTTTATTTTATTCAGAAAAGATAAAGGCGAAGAAAAAGAAAGGCTTTCGGCTTCGATGGTTCGTTCTTTTGTGGCCGGGAAAGATAGTTTTACGGTTGCACATGCGCCGCGTTCGCAGGACTGGACAGGCAAAAGGATTGATTTTGTAAAGGTTTTGGTTGATGAACCTTTGAAACTTTATGCCACAACCGGCGATGGCGGCAACGGCGGCGGCATGTCGCCAGGGATTAGGCCAAGTTTTGGTATTGGCGGCGGCAGTTTTGGCGGAGGAATGGGCGGCGGTTTAGGCATTAACTTAGGCGGCGGCCGAGGACGTGGCGGCAGCGGAAAAAGTGCTTACTTTTATGGAGATAACCCGAATAGTTTAACCGAGTTAAAAAAGGCCGATTTTATCCCAATCATGACAGAAATTATGGCGAGCGAACCGGAGATTGTAGATAAAATCAAGAATAAAAAATATCGTTATGGCAACATGGACGAGTTGATCCTTGATTTTTACAAGCTAAAAGAAGCACGGCCAAAATCATAAATTGGATATTATTTAATTATTATAAAAATCCTGTCTGCTTTTTGCAGGCAGGATTTTTTATTTGCTGGAATAAGTGGTTAATATTGTACTTTTAAAACCTGAAATAAAGTACTTCATATTTATGATTATCATCGCAGACGGCGGATCGACCAAAACTAACTGGTGCCTGATTAACGAATCCGGAAAGAAAGTTTATTACAACACCGAAGGTTATAACCCATTTTTTTCTGATAAGGCTTATATCATCAATTC
>CAZZVO010000110.1:0-12110 GCA_964657505.1 uncultured Mucilaginibacter sp. | reverse complement strand
GATAAAGATATTGATAATTATCAGGCAGCAATTGATAGGCTGACAACCGTTACCCTTAAAGAGGCCGCACAAAAATATCTTGAAGGTAAAAATTTCATTAAACTGGAATTATTGCCAGAAACAACAAAGCATTAAGTAAACTTAAACATTGTGCGACAAATGATATTTGGTAGTGTTTTCAAAAGTATGATGGAATAAAATGAGCAGCGGGATAGGCTCGTTTGTTGGTTGTGAAATCAAACAAAATAGTAAGCTGCCCCCGCTGCTGTAGCTGCAAGGTAGTAAAAAACGGCAAAAAAAGTCAGGAATACAGAACATTCGTTGCAAGGCCTGCAAGTTGCAGTTCCAGGAGGAATACTTTTATTGGGCTGCGGATTATAAGAACAGGGATTTGTTAAAGCGGATGCTGTTAAGGGGCAGCGGTGTCAGGGACTGTGCAGTAGTGCTGGGCATCAGTACCAGCTCGGTGCTTAGGTGTATTTTAAGGATGGGCAAGGCCGCCAAGGCCCGGCCAAGGCATACTGCTTACCACTTGGTGCAGATAGACGAACAATGGTCTTACGTAGGCAATAAGCAAAAGAAAGTATGGCTGCTGTATGCTATTTGTAAAAACAGTGGGGAAATCCTGGCAGCAAACTGGGGCAAAAGGAACAAAAAGAGTGTAAGGGCATTACTGAAAAAGCTTCGGGGGATAGCGGTCGGTTTCTACTGTACCGGCCATTGGCAGGCATTTGCAGAAGTACTGACCAGGGAAAAACACATTATAGGCAAAAAACATACAAAGAAAATAGAAGGAATTAATACCTGGTTCAGGACAAGGTTAAGAAGATTGACAAGACGGACAGTTTGCTTCTCGAAAAAGCTTATCTACCATTATTCTATTATGAAAACTGCCATCTATGAACGTAATATTAGATCATCATACATTTGAAACGCAACCTAATTTTTATGTGGTAAAAGAAGCATATAAAACTTGTTGAACAAAATTTAAACAGGCTCTTAGTATAAAAATAATAAAAATTAAAAAATCATGAATAGCAAAAAAATATCTATCGCAGCAACATTTTTGTTGATGTCTTTCAATCTGCTGGCTCAGAATAACACTTTTACCTTGACCGGAAAACTGACAGCCGTAAGCACAGGATCAAAGATCTACCTTGTTTATTACAACCCAAGGGTTCAAAAAGATTCAACAACAGTACAAAACGGAACATTTGAATTTAAAGGTGATTTGACATCGCCTGTTCAGGCGCAATTATATCTTCCGCATGGCCTAAAAAAGTAAAAATGCCGATACCACTGAGAGGAGACCTGGACTTCTTTAATCTTTACCTGGACGAAGGTGAAATTAAAGTAAACGGAACCGATTCTATAAAACATCTGGCCATCACAAATTCTAAAATTAATGATGAAGATAAAAAGCTAAGCCAAACATTGGACAGGCTGCAACTAAAGATAAAGTTATTATCTGAGGAATATAAACGTGCCCCGGTTACACAACAAAAAGATAGTGCCTACATAAGATTTTCAGATGAAAAAACAAATAAAAGTTTATAAAGAAATAGAAGCATCAAAAATTCAGTTTGCAAAAGAGAATCCAGATTCTTATGTAAGCCTCAATGCAGTTTTTGAATTGGCACGCGGAAGAAGTATGGATTATCATCAAGTTGATGCCGCCTACAAAGGACTTTCTGACAGATACAAAAATACTTTTCTGGATAAAGAGACAAAACAATTGATAAGCACCGGCTTGAGCACTACAGTTGGTGCTATAGCACTTGATTTTGCTCAACCTGATACGAACGGTAAGTTTTTTAAATTGTCTGATTTTAGGGGTTAATATGTATTGCTTGAATTTTGGGCTTCATGGTGCGGCCCATGCCGGAAAGAAAGCCCGAACTTGGTAAAGGCTTACACAAAATACAAGGACAAAAATTTTACTATTCTGGGGATATCGTTAGATACAAAGCGTGAAGCCTGGCTTGACGCAGTTGAAAAGGACAATATTCCTTATCCGCAATTGGGGGATATTAAAGGCCCACGGGCAAGCGAAGCTTCAACATTGTATGGTATTCAAAGTATTCCAGAAAGTTACCTGATCGATCCAAGCGGCAAGATCATCGGAAAAAACCTTCGTGGCGAAGCATTGAACAAGAAATTAGTCGAACTTTTTAATTAAAAGATCCAAATGAAAAGCAACTTTAACATCAAGAAAATACTATTAATCATCTTATTTGCTGCTCCGGTGCATTTATTTGGACAGAGTGGCGGGTTTATTCTGAAGGGTAAACTCGGCAACCTGAACGCGCCTGCTAAAATTTTTTTAAGCTACCGTTCTGCAAAAGGAAAGGATTTTAAAGATTCATGTGTTTTAATGAACGGAGTATTTGAGCTAAAGGGTGAGGTAACTAACCCGGTTAACGCTGCACAACTATATTTAAAAGCGTTATAAAAAAGATTATAACAATGGAATTAATATGTGGGTTGAACCCGGTACTACCGTTATAAATGGCGCCGATTCATTGCCCACAGCTACAATTACAGGATCAAAGTTAAACACGGAACAGCAAAAATTAAATAATGCCTTAAAACCGTCTAATGATAAGGCATATGAACTGATTAAGAGTATCGGTTTTAAAATCATCAAAGATAAAACTTCATCTGAATACAAAGAATTTGCTGTAAAGGACGCTGCTATTAAAGAAGTGAGAATTCCCGTATACCGGAATTTTATTTTATCAAACCCTAATTCATTGGTTAGTGTAACGGCTTTAATGGCCTATGGCTCGATAAAATATGGTAACCAGCGAGGTGTTGAAGCGATAGAGCCCCTATTTAACGGATTATCCGAAAATGTTAAAAATTCTAAAATGGGCAGAGAGTACAAGGCAAAGTTAGAAAAATGGAAGAATGTAGGCATAGGGATGGTTGCACCTGATTTTGTATTATATGATCAGGAAAGGAAGCCGATAAAACTATCCGACTTTAAAGGCAAATATGTATTACTTGATTTTTGGGCATCCTGGTGCCACCCCTGTCGTGAAGAAAACCCTAACCTGGTAAAGCAATATCAACTCTTTAAAGATAAAAATTTCACCATCTTTAGTGTTTCTATTGACGTGGAAAAAAACTGGGAAAGTTGGCGTAAAGCGATAAAAGACGATCATTTAATTTGGCCACAGGCTGTTGGTCTGGTTCAGATTAATGAGGCCAGTTTAAAATTTGGTGTTCAGGGCATTCCTGATAACTTCTTAATTGACCCCAATGGTTACATTATTGATAAAGGTTTGAGAGGCGATATGTTAAACAAAAAGCTGGTTAAAGTATTTGCTGAAAAAGAATAACGATAAGAAGCTAAAAACTAAAAAAAACAGCTTATTGCCAGCAAACATTGTTTGTAAAGGAACTGAAATTTAACCTTGGTAATTGCGCTATTTACAATTATGGCTTATTATTATAGATAGGAATAATTAGTGTCTGATTTCTTATATTGAAAATATTTGCACTTTAACGGTAACGATTACCAAACCCAATACTAAATGAAACCGCATACGTCTACGTAAGATCAACAGTAGTTTAAGCCACAAAAAAAGCGGGAAAGATTGCAAGCCATCGCAATCTTTCCCGCTTAGTATTCTAGTATTCGGGGAGTACCTATTTCCAATCTCTTTTAGAAGACCTTAAGGCTTTAGTACGTTTAGTTAATTAAAAATGAGCTTTTTAAAAAGGAAGGCGGGGGAGTTTATCCGATTGCTTTATTTCGTTTACCTGGTTTACTGCCTTAATTAAAAACAAACGATTGTACTTGTGTAATTAGAGTTAGAAAATAAAGAACACATTTTTTATATTTTGCTGTTACTTCAAATTATGACACACATTATATTATACCTAACGTGTAGTGCGATTAGAATCATGAGATAAAAATGAGAGGAAAGGTTACACAATACTTTGTAAAACAGTATCTTAAAGAAGAATTACGACTAAGTAAATTATTCTTTATGCACAACCTTTCGACCAATTTCATGATCTTTTTAGACATTGCCAAATCTGTTTTTAAATCATCTATTAATACTGATGACAACTTTAAGTTTTATCCAAGAAAGCCTAAACTATCTGATTGCGACATACTTGCATTGGCACTTTCAGCAGAATCTATCGGGATTGATTCAGAAACGTATTTATTCGGAAAGCTAAAGAAGGATTATTTTGAGCAGTTCCCGCAACTGATCCGCCGCTGTAATTTTAACCGTCGTAAAAAAGTACTTGCCTGGTATCTACAGCAATTAAACCAGTTCTTGGCAGATAGGATGAATGAGGGTGAAAATGTATTTATTATAGATTCTATTCCTGTTCCTATCTGCAAGATTGCCCGTGAAAAATCTTCAAAGATTTGCAGGGAAGACTTTGAAACAGCCCCGGATAAGGGTTATTCAGCAGTCAATAAAGCCTATTATTATGGCTATAAGCTCCACCTGGTCACTTCGGCCAACGGCGTGTTTCATTCGATGGACCTCAGCAAAGCAAGCGTTCATGATAGCCGCTATCTTAATGATATAAAGTATTCCGGATTAAATAACTGCACCCTTGTTGGTGATAAAGGATACTTGTCAAAGGCTTATCAAATAGATTTATTTAGCTCAGCTAAGATCGAATTAAAAACACCTATGCGTAGTAATCAGGATGATAAAAAAGCTATCGCCCCTGTTTTTAGAAAAGTCAGAAAACGTATTGAAACGTTGTTTGCCCAACTTTGCGACCAATTTATGCTTAAAAGAAATTATGCCAAATCTATAGCTGGGTTATCGGTAAGGATTGTAAATAAAATTGCTGCTGTTACATCCCCTGCAATTCCTTAATAAACAAAATAATAAACCGCTAAACCATCTCAAATATGCTTTGGCTTTTTAATCGCACTACACGTTATACCTAATAATTGTTTTACAGGTTTAATTGTAACGGTTGGCTAAATTTGTGCGCAATACGGCAAAAAGAAACAAAAAACAAAATTTATGCAGGATAACTTTAAGCTACATTGGGTGTATCAAAAACAATTGATTACAACCTGTAAGAAGGTGATATGAAAAGCAGCATTGTGATTTAATGTTTTTTGAAAAAGAGAGCGGTGTGAAGTAAAGGGAGAAATTGAACATGCTTTATAAACAGGTTTGGGATGATGATACGTACACCTCAATTATTATTAAAGTTTGTCGCATTTTTTTATTCCTTTTTTCTCGATTGCTATAAATCAGACAAAACCATCATATCGTAGCGCCCATTTAGGCATGAATATAAAAAAGCTGATAAAAGCAGTTTCATTAAAACCACTTTCACCAGCCTAATTATAAGCTATGCTTCTTTTACCTTATTATTTCTATCAATAACGTTTTTACAATAATGTTCCGCCAGAAACCTCAATACGTTGTCCGTTAATCCATTTGGCATCATCGGTACATAAAAACGCAACCACGCCGCCAATATCATGCGGTAAACCAACACGTCCTAAAGCCGTCATGCTGGCCACTTGCGCGTTAATGTCTTTGTTGTCCCGCACGTGTCCACCGCCAAAGTCTGTTTCTATGGCACCTGGCGCAACTACATTTGCGGCAATCTGTCGCGTGCCTAATTCTTTCGCCAAATACCTGGTCAATACCTCGATAGCACCTTTCATGGAAGCATAAGCCGAAGAGCCAGCGAAGGCAAAACGCGCCAAGCCCGAAGATATATTGATAATCCGGCCTCCATCGTTTAAAAATGGTAGGGCTTTTTGCGTTAAAAAGAAAACGCCTTTGTAATGGATGTTTAATACCGTATCAAACTGCTCTTCTGTAGTTTCTGCAAAAGGCGCATAAAGCGCAGTGCCAGCGTTGTTGACCAGGAAATCAAAGTGGTCTGTATTAAAAGTTTCTTGCAATGCTGTTTTTACCTGGCTAAAAAAAGCATCGAAAGTATTTACATTGCCTGCATTTAATTGCAAAGCTACTGCTTTCCCGCCGGCAGCCTTAATCTCTGCCACAACCTTGTCTGCTTCTTCTTTGTTGCTGTTATAGGTTAGCACCACATCAATACCTTTTTTTGCAATATTAATTGCCATATCCCTGCCAAGCCCACGGCTGCCGCCGGTTACCAAAGCTATTTTACTATTTGTTGCCATAATTTATATTGTTTGATTAGACAGCACAAACGTCAGCCTAAAACAGCTTTAAGTGGTTGCAAGCATCAATCCAATATTTGTAAAATTCAAACATTGGTTTAAGAACGAAAAGAAAGTGGCGATGCCGCAGTTTGCTTTTTAAAGAAGTTAGAAAAATGCGCCACTTCTTCAAAACCTAATGAATAGGCAATTTCAGAAACATTCCATTCGGTTTGCTTGAGCAGGATTTTTGCTTCCTGTACCACGCGGTTGCCAATAATTTCTGTGGTGGTTTTACCGGTACTTTCTTTCAATACTTTATTAAGGTGGTTGACATGGATAGCCAACCGGTCGGCATAATCTTTTGCTGTACGTAACCGAAGTTTTTGTTGCGGCGATTCAATAGGGAACTGCCTTTCCAGCAACTCGATAAACAAGGAAGAAACACGGGCCGAAGCGTTGGCCGCTGCATAGGAGGTGGTAATAGGCTGCAGTTTCTGCCCGTAATGGATCAGCTCGGTCACGTAGTTGCGTATCAAATCGTACTTGTAAACATAATCAGAAATGATTTCTTTTTTCATCTTACTAAAAATTAAAGAAATTTCTTCGGCTTCTTGCCCGCTGATCTGAAAAACCGGGTAACCTCCTGCCTTAAAAATCGGCAATTCGTCCAGCACCAGCCCGCTTTTATTCTTGATCAGAAATTCATCTGTAAAAACACAAAAGTAGCCAGATAAACCCTGGCCTTTCGGCACCCAGTGATACGGCACTTTAGGCGTGGCAAACAATAGGGCATTTTCTTCAATATCGATCACTTTATCAGCATATTCTGCCCGGCTGCTACCGCTAATCAGACTGATTTTATAGTAAGCCCTCCGGTTGTAAGGCATGATTGCTTTCCGCTTAACTTCCTCAATGGTTTCGGCAATATCAAACACGTTAAAATGGCCTATTTCTTTATTGATGTCTGGCGGTAAAAGCGTGCTGATATCTTTCCCGGTAAAAACAGCGGCTTGTTCGTAAAACTCGTTAAGCGAGGTGCTTTTGATAGCTTTCATAATTTTTGATTTACAAAAATCAAATATAGGGAAATGGGGCGTAGGAATTTGAGAGAGGCAAAGGAGTTTTCATAAGAAATCAGGATCAGCAATAAAGGTTGTACTAATAATTCGTTGATTAAATCACACTAAATTAAACTTATACAACAAGGTATATTATTATCATAGATAATAATAGGTTTAAATACAATTAGGAATTGGCCATTTTCTAATATAGAATTTAAACCAGCATAAAAATATCTGATATCAAATCTCTGCCCTATAAAGTTTAACTTCTTTCGGTTTCGTAAGCCAATTCGATTAATCAAACTGCTTATTAAGTTTTTGACATTGGGTTTCCCAGGCTTAAACAGTTAGCTTACTTTCTCATTTTGGCTACAACATACCTCAATTAGGCTACAGGCAGTAAGTAGCATTTGTTGAGCTTCGTGGTATTATTAATGTGGAATAATAAAGTTATGATATATCAAAATAAAACTTCAAGTGAACGCTCTGCGCCAACTCCTGTCATTTCTGTCAGTCCGATAATATTGCCTGTTCCGGGCCGGGCCGTAGATTTACAAATGCGGATTTCTGTACCCGTGACCGGGCGCGAGCTGCCCATCATCCTGCTCTCGCATGGCCAGGGAAGATCGAACAATCTTTCCTCATTAAATGGTTACGGCCCACTCGCTAATTTCTGGGCTGCCCAGGGTTTTGTAGTAATTCAGCCTACTCACTTGAGTTCAAAAACCCTAAGCCTCGATCCAAAAACGCTTGGTGCACCATTATTCTGGAGGTCACGGGTTGAGGATATGAAGTTCATCATCGATCAGCTAGATGTTATCGAAGCTTCTGTTATGGAAATCAAAGGGCGTTTAGACCAAAGCCGGATTGCAGTGGCCGGGCATTCAATGGGTGGGCATACAGCAGCTATGCTACTCGGCGCAAAGCTAATTGATGAGGATGGAATGAAAGTGGATTTAGCCGAGCCACGGATCAAAGCGGGTGTGCTGCTTGCACCGCCCGGTAATGGTGGTGCTGATCTTAGTGAGTTTGCCGCTAAGAATTATTCATTCTTTTTGCACCCTGACTTTACTGAAATGACGACACCAGCCCTTGTAGTTGTCGGCGATAAAGATATCTCTACCCATCTGACAGTTCGGGGTGCGGACTGGCATGCCGATCCGTACTTCCTGAGTTCCGGCCCGAAGTCTTTACTTACTCTGTTCGGCGGAGAACACGGGCTTGGCGGGGTTTCTGGCTACGACGTTGCTGAAACGACAGATGAGAACCCGGAGCGGGTGACCCTAATTAATCAACTTACCTGCGCTTACCTTCGCACAGCACTTTATCCTGAGGATTCCAGTTGGCAGGTTGCGGTTAAGGCACTGATTGAGGATGCCCAACCAATGGGCCATATTGATTCTAAGTGAATAGAGAACCGCATTTGATATAGAAACGAAAGGCTCCAAGTTATTCAGTAACTGATTTCAAGAATCACTGTAGAACCTGTCAGTACCAGATAAGCGGGAACCAGATGGTAAAGTACTTCTTACTAAGTGAAGCTGCGCCAACAGGAAAGAATGCAAAAGCCTGTTTAATTTATATTAACAAGGTTGAAAGTGCTTCTTTTATGACTATAAATTTGCTTTTACATTCTATACAAACAGAAAAAACATTAAATTTTATGTTTTTTTAGTAATAAAAGAAGCATAGAAAATAAAATCCAATAACAGGCCCTAAGTTGTATAGAATCCAGAAACATAGTTGTACAGATTTTTAAGAAGTTTTAATTTAAATTTACAAAATGAATAAGGAAGAGCATTCGCCTCGAAAATTTGAATCTTTATCTGACTTTCACCGGGTGTTTGGGCTACCAAAGCCCTTGCACCCAATGATCAGTTTTACAGATATTAAAGACATCAAAATCCTACGAAATGAAATATCCAGTTCATTCATCCTGGATTTTTACAAAGTTGCCTACAAAAAAAATCTTTGTGGTAAAGCGAAATACGGGCAAAATTATTATGATTTTGGTGAGGGCGGCTTAGTATGTACAGCACCAAATCAAATATTTGAAACGCCTGGCGATACAATAAAATCTGGCTACATGCTGCTCATTCACCCAGATATCTTCCTGGGTTACCCGCTGGCAAAAAAAATCAAACAGTATGGCTTCTTTTCTTATGCTGCAAATGAAGCATTGCATCTATCAGATCATGAAAAGCAAACCATCACGTCAATTTTTAAAATAATCGATGATGAATTAAAAAGCAGAATCGATGATTTCAGTCAAGATGTAATTATTTCGCAAGTTGAATTATTGCTCAACTATTGCAACCGTTTTTACAAGCGGCAATTTATTACACGCAAAGCAGTCAATAACGATTTGTTGCAGAGACTCGAAGAAATTTTAAGTGATTATTTTGAAAACGAAAAAAAATCGAGCCAGGGAGTACCAACTGTTCAATATCTTTCAAAGCACCTAAACATATCTCCAAGCTATTTGAGCGACATGCTTCGATCACTTACGGGACAAAATGCACAGCAACACATACATGGTAAACTTATTGAAAAAGCAAAAGAAAAATTGTCAACCACAAGTTTATCGGTAAGTGAAGTTGCCTACGCATTTGGCTTTGAACATTCGCAATCCTTCAGTAAGTTATTTAAAACGAAAACTAACCTTTCACCTTTGGAGTTTAGGCATTCGTTTAATTAACAAGAATGGCTTATATTATAAAGTATAGATCAATTAATTCGGTCCACAAGTGTCCGCCTCATGTGTTCATATTGGCGTGCAAATGCTATTCTGGCTGTAAATTGTAAGGACGGCGGGGAAATCTTGAAATCCTGTTGAATGTGCGGTGAAGTCCAAAGCGGTAAGCTACTTGGCTTTCTGATCATGGCTTCTGGAACTTTAAGGCCCTAAGCCTTTCTCTGCTTGGAATGGCCTTTTGGAATATACCAAAAGGCCATTTTAATAAAGTAAAAGCAAAAAGGCTATTTTATTTTTAGTAAACTTAAGCGTTAGGTTACCATGGGATTTCTCCCGTTTCCGGGTTATATTCCTCACTAAAAAATTTTCCTGTTGGCCCGTCTTCGCCTAATAACGCATACTTTGCTATTCGGGTGCCTGCTTCTTCAACAGTGCCGGTTCCGCGGTGATTGTTGAAATCAGTTTTGATGAAGCCCGGATCAACCGCATTTACTTTAAACGGTGTTTCGCGCAGTTCATAAGCCAGGTTAACAGTGTACATGTTTAGGGCAGATTTGGATGGAAGGTAAACAGCGCCTTTATGGTTATAATACTGCCAGCTAGGGTCGCTGTGCAGGGTGAGCGAACCCTGACTGGAAGATACATTTACGATACGGGGTTTAGGCGAATT
This sequence comes from uncultured Mucilaginibacter sp., assembly GCA_964657505.1. Classification (GTDB taxonomy): domain Bacteria; phylum Bacteroidota; class Bacteroidia; order Sphingobacteriales; family Sphingobacteriaceae; genus Mucilaginibacter_A. The sequence goes on along the minus strand of CAZZVO010000110.1, from coordinate 1,551 downwards.
CTTCATCAAATCTATAAAAGCCTGGGTAACCCTTACAACCCCAAATACATTAGTTTCAAACACTTTTTTAAATGTGTCTATACTTGCACCGGTTGCGCTTTGCGGCAAGCCTCCGCTAATGCCGGCGTTATTAATAAGCACATCCAGCACGTCCGTTTTTTTACCTATTTCCGCGCGGGCCGCCTGTACCGATTCTGTATTGGTTACATCTATTTGAACGGCTTCAACCTCGTACAACCCTTCGGCTTTAAGCTGTTCTACAGCTTGCAGGCCATTCTCCAAATTACGGTTTCCCAAATAGACGTAATAGCCCTTTCCGAGCAGTTGGCGGGCGGTTTCAAAACCAATACTTTTATTGGCTCCTGTGATTAATACTTTCTTCATTTTTTTGATATATGTTTAGAACCTGTTTTAATCTATAATTAACAAAACCATAATGCTTCTTTTATGCCTATAAACCTTGTGTTTAAATTTTTATGTTAATGCAAAAAGTAATGAATTTGATGATTTTTGTGTGGTAAAAGAAGCATAGAAAATATTTTAATAAAATTTAAACACGCTTTTAATTTATTTATGATAATCAAATACAAATTCTTGCTATAGCGTATTGTTCTGCCTTCAAAAGGTTTTCCTATTTTTCTACTAACTCCTGTGTGAGTGGTTTTTCGATGTTTACTAAAGAACTTGTTAGCATGATGTCCATATTTCTATTCTTATATTGATGCAAAGGTGAGCAACTGGCAAAAAGCAGATGTAGTCTAATTGAGGAATTTTGTAGTCAAAATGAGAAGTTCGGCAAAATCTCAAGGGTTAGCGTTATCCGAAAGCGTTTCTGCTGTGTTTTACCGGTTAAGAAAACGTCGAAAGCCAGTTCAACCTTTATTCAACACGTTTTACATTCTTCTTTTATCTCATTGAAATTGGTGTTGCCTATACTTTCAAATCACAATAAGAATAAAAAACCAATTTTGTGGTGATAAAAGAAGCACCTTCGTTTTTCTTGCATCTTTTTAAAACAACCCTTACTGTTTTAAAAGTTTTTGTGTGATAAAAGAAGCATCAATAATTTAATTTACCTGATACCGATTCGCATTCAAAGGCGAGGGTACTAAAATCTAACACTATTAAGATAGAAAATATGGTTTTAAAGGCAATTGAAGCACTTTCAAGACTATAAACGTTGTATTGTTTGTAGCAATGGTGCTTATTTCTACTAGCTTTATAATTATGCTTATAATAAGTAGGAAACAGTAGGGGAAAATCAGCTTGTAATACTTTTTAGGATTAAAATCTTCACACTCAAAAGGTTCTGTTGTTAAAAAGTTTATGTTACGCGCATTTTTTTCGTTCCACTTCTTAATCTCCGCACGTTGTTACTTTTGATAATAGCTGAGCTCGCAAGTATATATAGCAGAATCATCGGTCAAAAGTTGGTAGTTATAGGTGGCACAGTCTACAAAAGTTGCAAGGCTATTTTTCGTCTTGGACCTCAACAGGATTCCTTTTGAGCTGTCATCAGAGATGATACTTGCCCGATGTACCATCCATTCA
>CAZZVO010000109.1:0-12157 GCA_964657505.1 uncultured Mucilaginibacter sp. | reverse complement strand
ATGGCGCGGAATGCCGCGTTCGATCATTTCAAAACCGACTAATTTTTTGCTGATTCCTGCTTCTTTTTGCTTTTTTAAAGCTTCGGCATTTACAAAATCTTTGCTGAATTTAGTAACCCAACCTAAACCTGCTTCTAATGGAGAAGTTGTATCATCGATGTCGTTTCCGTACAAACAAAAACCCATTTCTAAACGCAAAGTATCACGCGCAGCGAGACCAATTGGTTTGATGCCGAAAGGTCCGCCGGCTTTAAAAATGGCGTTCCAAATGGTTTCAGCGTAATCGTTATCAAAATAAATTTCAAAACCGCCCGCTCCGGTATAACCTGTGGCAGAGATAATTACATTGTTAACGCCGGCAAAAGTGCTTCTTTTAAAGGTATAATATTCCATCGAAGCCAGATCAACATCGGTTAAACTTTGCAAAGCTTCAGCAGCTTTCGGTCCCTGAACGGCCAAGAGCGAAGTACGGTCGGAAATGTTTTTCATCTCCACGCCAAACTCGTTGTATTTGGAAATCCAGTCCCAGTCTTTTTCAATATTGGAAGCATTAACAACGAGCATATAAGTTTTCTCGTCCATGCGATAAACCAGCAAATCATCTACAATTCCACCAGTTTCATTCGGCAAACAGGAGTATTGAACTTTGCCGTCATATAATTTAGATGCATCGTTAGTAGTAACTTTTTGGATTAGATCGAGTGCTTTTTCGCCTTTCAAAATAAATTCGCCCATGTGGCTTACGTCAAAAACACCGACAGCTTTACGCACGGTTTCGTGCTCGGCATTAATTCCGGCGTAAGTAACCGGCATATTGTAACCGGCAAAAGAGACCATTTTGGCGCCTGTTTTTATGTGGACATCAGTAAGGGCAGTAGTTTTCATGGACAATAATTTTATGCGGGCAAAAATAGTAAAATAAGGAGAAGGACAAGGAAATCAACCGGTGGGAACGGCAGTGCTTTTTAAACCATCTAAAAGCGGATCGCGGACGCGGAAAGTTAGCCGGTGATAAGGTGTAAAGCCTTTTTGTAAAATCGTATTTCGATGTTTAATAGTTGGATAACCTTTGTTTTGATGCCAGAGATATTCCGGATGCTCTTCGGCAATTTTTTTCATGTAATCATCGCGGTAAGTTTTTGCCAGGATGGATGCTGCCGCGATACTGTAATATTTGCCGTCGCCTTTTACAATGCAGGCGTGGTTAAGCAAATTGTATTTTTTGAAGTAGTTACCATCAATAATTAAGAATTCGGGTGGTAAAAGAAGCATTTCGATGGCGCGGTGCATAGCCAGAACGGAAGCTTGCAGGATGTTAATCTGGTCGATCTCTACGTTATCAACAGAAGCAACTGCATAAGCTAAAGCCCGGTTTTCAATTTCCAAGCGCAACTGGTCGCGCATATTTTCGTCTAATTGCTTCGAATCGTTTAACTCCGGGTGATCGAAATCAGCAGGTAAAATTACGGCGGCGGCAAAAACTGGTCCGGCCAAACAACCCCGGCCAGCTTCATCGCAACCGGCTTCCAATAAAATATCCTGGTATCGGGCTAAAAGGGTTTGTTTATCATTCATCAACCTAAAATCTGCAGTATAAAAGCAGCAAATTTAATGCTCTTGATGCTGTTTTTATCGCCTAAAAACTGATAATTATTTACAACAGATGGTAAGCAGTGTAACATCGTCAATCGGTTTACCTTTTACCAAACGGCTAACGTGCTCAAGTATTTTTGTGTTGAAGCGATCCGGACTAAGTTTACCATTAGTTTCTACAAATTCGCTTAGCTTTTCTTCGTTCCAGTACGGGCTTTCGCGGTCGTACTCAATCAAACCATCGGTGTAGTTGAAAACCATAAAATCTTTTTCAAGCACCATTTGCCCGGTGTTAATAAACGGCAGCTTATCCAGCACGCCAATGATGGTTGTGCCCTGGTTCAATTCGGTTATGCAACCCTGGTGATAAACTATTGAAGAATTGTGGCCAGCATTGATGTAAGTAAGTTTCCTTGTTTTCTGGTTAAACTTCCCCAAAAACATGGTGATGAACTTTTCGCCTTTGGTAGTTTTGATGATTACACCGTTAAGTTTTATGATGATCTTGGTCAAGTCTTCCTCTACCGAAGCCCAAGCCCGCAAACTTGCCTGTAAATTGGCCATTAACAAAGCTGCCGAAACGCCTTTGCCCGAAACATCTGCAATGCACCACAAAAATTCGTGTTCGTTTAGGCGGATGAAATCGTAGTAATCGCCGCCGATGTTTTGATGCGGAAGATACCGTGCACTTACTTCGATGCCCGGTTCGTTAAAAATCGTCATTGGGATCAGCATTTGCTGCACATCGCCAGCGAGTTCCATTTCCCGGTGAAAACGTTCGGCTTCTATCCGTTTTTTAAACAATTTTTTATTCTCCAGCGCAACCATAATTACGTTGGTTAGCGTTTGGATAAAGTTGAGGTCGTTGCCCAGCATTTGCGGAGTGGTATCAAAATCCCCAATCAGCGCAAAGGCAAGCATTTTGTTTTTTTGAAAAATCGGAATAAAGTATTCGTAATTGCTTAAAACGGTATCTGCATGTTTTTTAAGCGAAACCGGGCCCCTAAATTTCCCTAAGCCTTTACACGCATTAAAAAGCACTTTATGCTGCTCAAACTCGCCGCCGTAAAAAGAAATGCACTTAAAGCGTTCTTCCATTTCGGTCATGAAACGGAATTTGCCGATGTGTAGATAATCCTTCATGATTACTTCCAGCATCCCAATCAAAACGATGGTTGATGAGTTTTTGTTGATAGCCTGCGTAATTTCCAGCAATGCGTTTAATTCTGCCTGTCTTTTCAAAAGCAGCCGGATCAACTCATCTTCTTCGAACTTAATGTTATAGTCCTGCATGGATTATAGTTCTCCTCCCATTAATTATACCCGGTTTAAACACGCATATTTTGCGCTTTTACATCAAACGCATCTCTTAGGCCAATAGTTACCACATTAAAGGCATAAACCATCAACATTATTGCTAACCCGGGCAAAACAGCCAAATAAGCCGCGTTTATAACGATATAGCCGTAATGTTCTTTAATCATAGCGCCCCAGGTTGGAGTGGGCGGTTGCGCACCGTAGCCCAGAAAACTTAAACCGGCTTCGAGCAAAATGGCCGATGCAAAGTTAGAAGCTGCCAGCACCAAAATCGGACCGGTTATATTAGGCAAAATATGATGGCGGATAATGCGGTAATCACCAAAACCCAAAGCACGCGCCGCTTCTACAAACTCTACTTGTTTTAGGGCGATTACCTGGCCGCGCACCAAACGGCCAACTTCTACCCACATGGAAAGCCCCACGGCTACAAATATCTGCCACAAGCCTTTTCCTAATGCAAACGAAATGGCAATCACCAACAGCAAAGCTGGCAAAGCCCACAAAACGTTCATCAGCCAGCTTAACAGATCGTCCGTTTTTCCGCCGTAATAACCTGCCGCAGAACCGATTGCAACGCCAACTATCAAACTGATGATAACTGACACAAAACCAACTGCCAGCGAAATCCGTGCGCCGATGATCAGTCTGCTCAACATATCGCGGCCGTAAATATCTGTGCCGAACCAATACGTTTTTTTGATGATCTGATAATCTAAAATATCTTTTCGTACCGATTGTACCGATGCTTCTTTTAGCACCTCTTTTTTAGTGTTTTGTGTTGACGCAAAATTTGCAATGCTGTTTTTAGCACTGATTTTATTGATGTTGAAGGCTGTTTCTGCGGAGACATCTTCATCGCCAATATATTCGCGGACATAAATAGAATCGCCCCTAAAACGAAAAGAAGTAATAGGGATATTGCGCCAGGGCGAAGGCTGGCCAAAAAGCATTTTGTTAAAAAAATTTACCTTTTCCGTTGGGTCCTGCTTCGCTATTTTTAGGATGGTAAAAACAGCACCGGGCTTTTTCAAACTTAGCTGCACCAGCATATCGTTGGCCTGGGGCGTGTCATCGGGCGTAATTAAATAGCCCAGAATTGCAATTAGCGAAGTAAGGATGATAATTAACATACCAGCTACAGCTATTTTATTTTTAAGGAAAATGTTCCGGTTAGAAGCAGAAGAGTATAAAGTAGTCAATGTTTAATCAATACGAAATGTTTTGGCTAAATATAAGCTTTGATGCTTCAAAAACAGCTAATTATTTTTGCACAAATATTGTTAATGCACTTTCCGGCCTTTCCATTCATAAGTGCCTTTATTGCCGATGATGCCAATGTAAACCACATAGAAAACATGCAACAAAGAACCTAAAGGCAAAAGCAACAGCAGTTTATGGCGTTTAAAAAAAGTGGCGACCAAAAATAGAAAGCTGCCTTCGGCTATAATTTTTACAAGCAATTGCAAGCCAGCAACTTTAAAAAAGTACGGATCGAAAATTCCAGCTATTAAATTAATCAGAATAATCGCGTTAAAAAGCCAGAAACCAACCGACAAAGCCACGATAGATTTGTCTTTATATTTTACCGATTTAGATGCCCAGCGGCGGCGTTGCTGTTTAAATTCTTCCCAAGTGGGTTTGGCGTAGGTGTAAACAATGGCTTCACGCTGTTTTAAAAAACCAATGCTGTTTGGATATTTTGCGGCAATTTTTTGCAGCAACAGTTCGTCATCGCCGGAAGCCAGATCGTCAATTCCTTTAAAACCGCCAACTTCATTAAAAACACTTTTTTTATAGGCTAAATTTGCGCCGTTGCAGGTTGATGCTTTTCCGTTTCCAATAGTTGCCGCACCTAAACCAATAAAGGCTGAAAACTCCAGCGTTTGCATACTTTCGAACAAGTTTTTGTCTTCAAAAAAAGCAACCGGCGAGGATAACATCAGCACATTGCTACTTTCAAAACGGTCCACAATTGCTTCCAACCAATGCGGACCCATGCGGCAATCTGCATCGGTAGCAACCATTAAATCTCCTGTTGATAATCGTATCGCTTCGCTGATGGCTTTCTTTTTGTAAGAATTTAAAGCGCGGTCTTCTTGTAATTGTAATAATTTAACGCCACGATCTGCGTAACTTAGAATAATTTCGGCGGTTCGGTCGGTGGAATGGTCATCTGCAATAATCACTTCCAATAATTCTTTGGGATACTGCTGCGCCAAAATATCTTCAATGGTTTTGTGAATGCCGGCTTCTTCATTCCGCGCAGCAATTAAAACAGTTACTTTGGTTTGATATGCTGTTTTTATCACCCCAAAACTTTGTTTAATGCTGAGCCATCCTTTGATCAAAAACAAAAAAAGAATAACATATAAAACGGTAAACAAGATTGCTGCCGAACTAAGTATTGTTGCCAAAGAAGTTAAGTTTGAGTACGAAAACGGAACCAATAACAGCCGGAATAATCAAATTAATCAACCAAATGCACGAAACACAAGCCATAATGGCAACGGATTGTGTGGTGATAAAACCGAACAAATAATTGGCGATAAAGTTGCGCACGCCAATATCCAGCAAATCTAAAGACGGAATAGCGGATTGGATAAAAAACAGGTTAAAAACCATTACCATCACCGGGATTAAATGCAAATCGGGCAGTAAAATGTGGATCAGGATATAATATTGTGAAGAAAAAACCATAAAACGCGCCAAGCTGATCAACATAATAACAGCCAATTGCGGGAAACTGTATTTCGCCATAATGCTAAAAAAACGGTGGTATTTTTGGAGGAATTTGATTTTATCCAGCAAAAAAACCAGCCAGCGGATGCGGAAATAAAACAGCAAAAAAACAAGGATAAAAACAGTACCGAGCAATGTGATCCCCAGAAAAAGCCAACCATTTAAGTGCTGATAAGTGTAAATTAAATATAGCAACGACAAAGTGCCAACCACATTGGTCACGGTATTTTGGCCGAAAGAACCAACCGCCATCGCAAAAATCCCGTGAACACGTTTACGAGGTGGCAGGTATAAAATTCGGCCGCCATATTCGCCTATTCGGTTTGGGGTGATTATCGCCATTGTTAGTCCGCAGAAAACGGCTTCGATTGCTTTCCACAAACTCATTTTTTCGAGCAGTTTTGTTAAGTATTTCCATTTAACTGCTTCCAAAACCCAGTTTAAAAACATCAAAAATGTAACCATAATTATGCCTGTATAAACCTGGTTTTGCCCCACGGAATGGATCCGGCTTACAAACTGCTCCAGGTTTTTATTATGGTTTACATGCCGGTAAACAAACCAGATGGTGAGCAGTACGATACCAATTTTTAACAGGTAAGTGATGGTTTTACGGGCAAGACGGGCCAAGACGAAAATTTTTGCAATGTTACGGATTTGGGCTATACTTGTTATATGCAGGTGGAAAAATCGAAGGAAAGGGTGATTTTGGGGATCGATCCCGGAACGAAAGTGATGGGTTACGGCTTGGTGAAAGAGAACGGACAAAAGCTGGAACTGCTGAGTTTGGGCGTAGTCAAAATGGATCAGTTAGACGACCACATGCTGAAACTGCAACGCATTTTTGAAAAAACAGTTGCTTTAATTGATAATTATCATCCTGATTGTTTGGCAATTGAAGCTCCTTTTTATGGCAAAAACATTCAGGTAATGTTGAAGTTGGGGCGCGCGCAAGGCGTTGCAATGGCGGCCGCGCTTTCCAGAAATGTGGAAATTACTGAATATTCTCCGCGAAAAATCAAGCAATCCATCACCGGTAACGGAAACGCCAGCAAAGAGCAGGTTGCTGCCATGCTGCAAAATTTATTGAAATTTAACGAAACGCCGGATTTTTTAGATGCTACTGATGGTTTGGCTGTGGCGGTTTGTCATTCTTTCCAAAAAATCAATACCAAAAGCGGTGATAAAAAAAGTTATACTGGCTGGGAATCTTTTGTTAAAGATAATGTGAAACGGGTGGCATCGGCCGCGGCACCAAAAAAAGTGGTGTAAAAGAAGCATTAACCACCAATCCCTGAATGTAGGGAAACCTCAACTGTCCATCTTACTATTGTTTATATATTTTTTATAATTGGTGCTTAACCTAAATTTCAGGTAAATTTAGTCAGGTAACCGCTTTGCTACTCCCTTCAGGAGGTTAGGGGGTTTAAACCGCAACACCTCGATTGCCTCCTTTTGCCTCGAAATAATCACATACAGCCAGCCATCTTTAATCATCGTATGCGGATAACCGTACTGGCCACCTTTCCATAAACCTTCCTGCTTTAACTGGTACAATTCATCGGCAATTAGATAATGATGGTTAAACAGCTTTCCATCATCAGAAACACTTAAAATCAGCGGATTACGATCATAATGGTGCAGCGTATCCGGAATACCAACATAATAAACGCGGCCATCCGGCAAATGCCCGAAATGGAATTTGCTGTCGTTATCGCTAAACGCAGTTTCCACCGGTTTACTCCAGGTTTTGGCGTTATCCGTGCTTTCCGTCAGCCACAAACGGCCTTTCCAGCCTTTGCCGGTAACGCGCAAAAGCATGTGAATTATGTTATCTTTTGCCTGGTAAAAAGAGCCTTCGCACAAAGGCGGGAAACCATTTTTCTCCGCAGGAGCGTAAAATGCAGCAGAGTTATCCTGCGTGTACAAGGAATCCGCATAAAAACTACTGGTTTTCCAACCGGAAATTCCTAATGGATCATCGGTATAAGGGAATAGAAAGTTGCCGCTGATCAATAACCTGCCGCCACGTAATTGCTGCGGACCATGATTTGGAATTAACGGAACGTTAAAATCCGTTTCGTCACTCCAATGCTCACCATCCGTACTCGTTATAGCGTACAGTTTTGTGTTGGTTCGGTGCTTGGTGTACTCGCCAAAATAGGCAACCAAAGTTCCGTTATGCTGATACCAACCCGCGGCCGTGAGCACATTTAAAGTATCGTTAGTTTTGGAAGGATTGGCTAACAATTTGGGTTCCGACCAGTGCGTAAAATCCGAAGAAACCGCATAAACCACGCGCTGCCCCGGCGAATCTTCGTCTTTAATTCCGTTCGACCACATCGCATAAAACTTATTTTTAAAGTTGATGATGGACGGATGATGATTATACAACCAGTTTTCACCCGGAACATATACCATCGAACGCTCAATTTGCAAGCGCGGCAAACCTTTTTCGCTGGTATAATTATTACGGATAGCCGGAATCTGCGCCCAGATTTGGGTCGATAAAAGAAGCATCAGAACAGAAAAATACTTCTTGATGCGGTTCATGCTTTGTGATAAGGAATTTTTGTAGAAGCATTTTTTAGCGCAGCTAAAGCGCCGTCAGAAACATTCCCGAAAAATGAAACTCCAGCCGCACCATTTGTTAGCGCGTTTTCAATGCCTTGTTCAACTTCGCCATCATCCTTAAAATCCGACAAGTACAAACCTGCATAAAGTGGGAATTTTCCATTCAAAGCCTTAACGCCTTCCGCAACTGCCGAACCAATCCAGGCCACGTTTTCTTTGTAAAATCCGTGATAAACCATCGGGCAAACGCCGCTGATGTTCCAGTTTACCCAATCTTGTTTTACGTTTCGGTGCGCAATGTCCGGCGTGGGGAAAACGGCTGCCGTAATTGATTTTTTATATGTTTTTGCCACGCTTGTCAACCTTTCCACCACACTGTTTACGCGCTGATAGCGGAACAAGCGCCACGACGGACTGGCTTCTGGAAACTGCACCGAGTCAATATCAATTCCATGTTCAGTTTTGTATGCGGCTTTGCAAATCGGGCAGTAGCAAAAATCGTATTCAGGCAGTTCGCTGGTTTGTACAATTTTGTAGTTGTCCCACAAATTTACCGGCAAAATCACATCGCAAAAACGTACGTAATCCAAATGAATGCCATCTACGTAATCTTTCATTAAAGCGTTGGCATAATCGTTTTCGAGGTATCGCTTCACTTCCTCGCGCGACGGACAAAGCCAGCGGTAATAATTAACGTAAGGCGGATGATCGGCGCAGGATTCACCTTTTCTATTCACTGCGTACCATTCCGGATGCTCTTCCAGCAATGTTTTTTCACCGCGGTTCATCGTCCAAATCCAGCGATGCGCTTCAACTTTTTGTGCTTTCGCTGCGCGGAAATGCTTTTCGCTGTCGTTCTCAAAAAATATTCCGCGAATGCCGGCTTCGTAATATTTCTGGTAACGTTCGGCCAACTGCTCTTCCGTATCTTTTAAATTTGGGTTCGTCCAAACCCAATGCTTCCAAGATTTTTTACGTGCTAAAAGAAGTGTCTCTGCGGAAGAAGCAGCCGGCAAAACCGCAGCGGATAAACTGGCCAACAAACTCGTTTTTACAAACTTTCTGCGGTTGCTCATGGTTTCGGTTTTATTGTTTCAATCAATCCTTCATCATTTATGCTGATCACTGCGCTTCCTTCAGCCTTAACTGTAGCCGTAAATTGTTTAGCCGAAGCATCCATTTCTAACACATTTTCCCGCTCTCCAATCGTCGCTCCCCGCTCGATTTCCAACTCGGCCAGCGTTGCTGCATACTTCCCATTTTTCTCCAGATACTGTTTTTGCCGATAATAAATCAGCCATAAATACTGCTTTTGCAACTCCGAAAAAGGCATGGTAAAAATAGCATCACTTTTTCGACTAAATTGCAGATAACCAAAGCGTTCGGGATAGTGCATATTAATTACACCTTGTGGCGACCAAACCCAATTTCGTTCCGGCAAATTTTTCCCAGAAGCATCCGTCAGCTTCACATTTTTGTTTCCAACAATCTTTGTATCCCATTCCACGCGCGAAAAATTGATGCGCCAAATCGTTCCTTCTTCCGGCATTTTAAACGGAAAACCCATGCGCAAAGCTTTCAGCGGGATAGCCATTTCAACCGTCCAACTTTTATCTACGTCTTGCGGATGGTTCAATGTTCCATCCAATTTTACGCCTGTTTTCAAGCCTTCTACATCCCAACCAATCAAAGCATCGCCGCCGTTTCGGTAAGGTTTAGGCAAAAAAAGATCGAAAATCTTATTGTACTGATTGATCTCGATCTCAAAATATTGGTGCGTGTTATTGTCCGGATCGATGAAAACTTCAAAATCATTATCCTTAAAAATAATATCATCATGATGCGTTTGCGTGGCCCAAAGTTGCGGTTCCTGCAGTTTGGCGGCGATGAATAAAGTAGAATCGTTCCACAACATTTTCACTTGCGTTTGATACGCTGGAAGCGGTTTTTTATCACCTTCAATATCTACAAAACTACTCGTCCACGCGGCTTTTTGCCAGTCGCTTTCCTGCAAATTCCCGTCTGCTTTTATTGACTGATTTGTATGAAAAACAACGTAATTTTTTGGGGTGGAGAAAAGCGCTTCCAAACCTTTGAAACTGTTTTGGGCGAACAGTTTTGAGCTTTCGGCAATCAGCAGGAAAACTAAAATTGATATGCTTCTTTTATGCACTAAAAATTGGTGTTGAAGGATATATTCCCAATTTAAAAACTTCATTTTGCTGTATCTTTTGTAGTGATGATACCGATTTCGGCAGCCGTAATTCCATTACCATTTACGCTGTGTTTCCCCATAAAACGAATGTATTTTGCCGAAACCGGATGTGGCAAATTCACCACTTGATTAATAGGATTTGAACGGATATTAGACAACTCGCCGCTGGTTGCTTCTTCCCAATCCGTACCATTTTTACTGGTGTAAAAGGAGTATTGATCAACTGTTCCGGTCAGCTTTTTATCCTGCCGCGGCAAATATGTAAAAGCCTGAATGCTTGTTGTTTTACCGAGATCAATCGTAATTTCTCCTGCCGAAAAAGCTTGCGTACTATCGGCTTTTAAAGTGCTCCAAAGTGTGTTTGGGTCTTCATCAATGGCGTTTTCTAGTTTTGTATTGATGGAATCATTTTTAATGATTTTCCAGTTCGCTTTACTCAGTTCCAATTGCATCGAACTTACTTCTCCGCTTTGCGTCCCTTCAAAAGCAACCGCTCTTACCAAACCGCCGTCTTCCAGCAGAAAAGGTTTGTTATAAACTGGCGAATTTGCTGTCGGCGAACTTCCATCCAAAGTATATCGTAGAGAAGAAACCGGCGCAGAAGTAGCAATACTAACCAAACCTTTTTTATCACGACTGATAATCGGCGCGGTTAAATGCGCAGGTTCTCTATATAACCCAAAATCACTCAAAGCAATACCAACCGGCGATTTGGTGATGCGCAAACGCACTTTTTGTGCCGTAATATTTTGCGGCAAACGAATTAAACGGTTGCTGCCGATACTGGTTGCAGAAGCAATTTGCTGCCAGTTGCCGTTTTTCCAAACGTAGATTTCAAAAGATTCAATCCGTTGTCCAAGTTTGATATTTTCGCGCAAACGGATGACGTTAAAAGTTTTTTCGCTGCCTAAATCAAGCGTTAACGAAGGTGTTTTTACTTTGTCATCAGTCGCCCAATATGAATAGCGGTTTTTATCGAATAAAAACTTTGGGCCAAACGTATTGCTGTTTTTACCGCGGATATTACTGGCTTGCACCGCTGCATTTTTAGCCAGATTTGTGGCGAAAGTTTCCTTCAGTATTTTTCCAAATTTTTGGAGGGAAACTACATCTTCCTGATCCAGCAAACCATCTTTATTGGGCGATAAACCCAAATCTAAATTTGCGCCGCGGCCAACGCTTTTGTAATATAAATCCAGTAAAGTGTATGGCGATTTCACCGCGCTATTCTGACTGGCGTGATAAAACCAGCCCGGCCGTAAGGAAACATCACATTCCGCTGGCATCCAGTATTTTCCGTTTCGCGTGCCGTCGGTGCCGAGCCAATATTTTACGTTTCCGTTTGCGGGAGTTTGTCCGGCTTCCAATGCTTCCGGCGTGTAAGTTGCCCAGCAGGTTTCTCCGGCGTGGCCTTCCTCGTTGCCAACCCAGCGCACATCCGGACCGGCATCACCAAAAATAGCTGCCGATGGTTGCATTTTCCGCGTAATTGCCCAGGTTTCCGGCCAGCCGTAGTATTTGGAACGGTCTATTTTTCGTACTTCTTTTGCGCCTCCATAAAAACCGTCGCCGCCGTTTGCGCCATCGTGCCAGGAGATGAAAAGTTTGCCGTAATTGCTGTACAATTCTTTTAACTGGTTGCGGTAGATTTCTACATATTCAGGCTTTCCGTAAAACGCACTGTTGCGGTCCCAGGGCGAGCAGTACAAACCTAAT
>CAZZVO010000108.1:0-12204 GCA_964657505.1 uncultured Mucilaginibacter sp. | reverse complement strand
CGTACTCGGCAAAACCATATTATTTACATCACGTTTTACCGCCATTTTGATCGCTTTTGCAAAAGCTTTAAAAATGGATTCTATTTTATGATGTTCGTTTTCGCCTTCTGCTTTGATGTTTAAATTGCATTTGGCCGCGTCAGAAAAAGACTTAAAAAAATGGAAAAACATTTCTGTTGGCATTTCCCCAATTTTTTCCCTGGTAAAAACAGCATTCCAAACAATCCAGTTCCTTCCGCCAAAATCTAATGCGACTTGTGCCAGACAATCATCCATCGGCAGCAAAAATCCGTAACGGCCGATGCCTTTTTTATCACCTAAAACTTGTAAAAAAGCTTCTCCCAAAGCAATTCCGGTATCTTCAATCGTGTGGTGTTCGTCGATATGCAAATCTCCTTTGGCTTCAATTTCTAAGTCGATGCTGCCATGTTTGGCAATTTGATCCAGCATGTGATCGAAAAAATGCAAACCGGTAGAAACTTTGGCTTCGCCTTTTCCATCCAAATTTAGTTTGATAAAAATATCTGTTTCTTTGGTTGATCTTCGGTGTTCAATCTTGCGTTCGCCTAACTTTAAAAACTCGTAAATCTTTTCCCATTCAACTGTTTGTAAAGCAATTACAGGTTTTAATTCTTCAGGATTTTGTGCTGAAAATTCCGCTCCGCCCAAATTCGTGTGGTTGTTTAACCAGAAAGCTTTTGCGCCGAGGTTTTTCGCCAAAACAACATCATTTAAACGATCTCCAATTACGTACGAATTCTTCAAATCATATTCGTCCTGATCAAAATACTTAGTCAATAAAGCAGTTCCTGGTTTGCGGGTTGGCGCGTTATCTTTAGCAAAAGTACGGTCGATCACAATTTCAGAAAACTCAACGCCTTCATTTTTAAGTGTTTGAATGATGAAGTTTTGAACCGGCCAAAATGTATCTTCCGGATAAACTGCTGTTCCTAAACCGTCTTGGTTAGTTACCATCACCAACTCAAAGTCCAACTCTTTTGCAATTTTGGGTAGGTATTGGAGCATCTGCGGGTAGAACTCCAGCTTGGCAAACGAATCGATTTGCTCGTCGGCAGTTTCCGAAATCAGCGTTCCGTCGCGGTCAATAAATAGTATTTTTTTCATGCTTCAAAGGCAGTCAAAGTGTGCAGTAATTGAGTGTTTTCTGTCGGCGTTCCAACCGTAATGCGTAAACAGCCTTCACAAAGTTCAACTTTAGAACGATCGCGAACGATGATGCCTTTCTCCACCAAAAACTGATAAATAGCTTTTGGCGATGCTGTTTTTACCAGTATAAAATTGGCATCGGAAGGATAAATGTCGATCACAAAGCTCAGGTTTTTCAATCCCAAAACCAATTTATCGCGTTCTATCAATGTTTCTTTAATCCAGGAATTTACCTGCGAAATGTTATCCAATGCCTGCAAAGCCAGCTTTTGCGATGCTTCATTGATATTGTATGGCGGTTTTACGCGGTTAAAAACTTCAATAATTTCTTCGGAAGCAAAAGCCATCCCGATACGCAAACCAGCCAATCCCCAGGCTTTGGAAAGCGTTTGTAAAACCACTAAATTGCCGTATTCCGTTAGTTCCTGGATGAAACTTTTCTGGCGACTATAATTGATATACGCTTCATCAACCACAACAATTCCGTTAAAATTGGCCAGCAAAGTTTCTACGTCTTCGCGGTTGATCGAATTTCCGGTTGGATTGTTGGGCGAACACACAAAAATCAATTTGGTATTTGGATTGATGGCTTCTGCAATTCCTTCCAGATTTAATTGATATTCAGCAGTTAACGGAATATTTTGGACTTCAATGTCATTAATATTTGCCGAAACTTGGTACATGCCATAAGTTGGCGGAACCAAAATCACATTGTCAATTCCAGGCCGACAAAAGCTTCTGAACAAAATATCAATCGCTTCATCGCTGCCGTTTCCCAAAAAAATATTGCGCGGCGGTACTCCTTTTATCGCTGTAATTTTTGTTTTGACGTTGAATTGAAGCGGATCCGGATAGCGGTTGTAATTGGTTTCCAGCGGAGAACCGTACGCATTTTCGTTCGCATCCAAATAAATGCTGGCCTCACCCTGAAATTCATCCCGTGCAGACGAATACGGCGTTAGGTTTTTTATATTTTCCCGAAGGAGGTTTTGGAGATTGAAACTCATGATTTTATGTTTTTTCTCCTTTTTGTTTTTTCAACACGTTCTGTCATTTCGACTGAAAGGAGAAATCTTATTTCAACTTGCTGTTATTTTATTTTTTTTGTTTGAAGAAGATTTCTCCCGTTGGTCGAAATGACAGCGTGGAAAAACCTTCTACTATATTTCTTTTAATCTTACCGTTACCGCATTTTTATGTGCCTGCAAACCTTCCAGTTCGGCCAAAATTTCTACTGTTTTACCAATGTTTTTTATTCCTTCGGGAGATAAATGCTGAAACGTTATTTTTTTCACAAAAGAATCTACCGAAACGCCGGAATAAGCTCTTGCATAAGCACTTGTAGGCAAAGTATGGTTAGTTCCGGAAGCATAATCGCCAGCACTTTCCGGCGTTAAATTTCCGAGGAAAACGGAACCAGCGTTAATGATTTTTTCGGTTATTATTTGCCAGTTACCGGTTGCCAGAATCAAATGTTCCGGCGCGTATTGGTTGCTAAAATCCATCGCTTCCAATAAATCACCGGTAAAAACAGCATACGAATTGGCTATGGCTTTTTTAGTGATTTCTGCTCTTGGCAAAACTGGTAACTGCTTTTTCAGTTCCGCAATTGTTTCATCAATTAGTTTTTTCGATGTCGAAACGAGAACCGACTGACTATCAATTCCATGTTCTGCCTGCGCCAGTAAATCAGCAGCAACAAAAATCGGATTCGCAGTTTCATCAGCAATAATCAAAACTTCGGATGGACCTGCTGGCATATCAATTGCCGTAACGGTTGTTGATTGAATAATCGTTTTAGCTTTGGTGACATATTGGTTTCCAGGACCGAATATTTTATCCACTTTTGGAATGCTTTCTGTACCGTATGCCATTGCTGCAACCGCTTGCGCACCTCCAACTAAAAATACTTTTTTAACGCCTAAAAGCTGCGCCACAAAAGCAATGTATGGATTGATTTTTCCATCCTTTTGAGGCGGAGAACAAACCACAATCTCTTTACAGCCTGCAATTTTTGCCGGAATGCCGAGCATCAAAAACGTACTTGGCAAAACTGCCGTGCCGCCGGGAATGTATAAACCAACTTTTTCAATTGGCCGCAATTCGCGCCAGCAGGTTACGCCCGGCATGGTTTCTACTTTTTCTTCTGTGTGGAATTGGTTTTGATGGAACTTATGAATATTTTGATATGCTGTTTTTATCGCCTGTTTTTGCTCTTCGGAAACTTGTTCGGCTAATTGAGCAATTTCTTTTTCATCCGTAAACAAAGCATCTAAAACTACTTTATCAAATTGCAAAGCGTAACCGCGTAATGCCTGATCGCCGTTTTGTTTAACGTTTGATAAGATGTTTTCTACCGTTTCCCTAATTTCGTTTCCCGCATCGGTATTGCGCAAGGTTAATTGCTCAATATCGGTTTTAGAAAGTTCGTTGTAATGATAAACCTTTAACATCGTACCAATTTTTGCATGGTAAAAACAGTATTATAAAATGATTTTTTCAATCGGCATTACCACAATTCCTTGTGCGCCAGCAGTTTTTAGTTCGCTAATTTTGTTCCAGAAATCGCGCTCCGGAATAACGGTATGAACTGCAACCCAGCCACTTTCTGCCAATGGCAAAACACTCGGACTTTTAACTCCCGGCAATAATTTCAATATTTTTGGCAGGCATTCCTGCGAAATATTTAAAACCACATATTTGGTTTCTTTGGCGCGCAAAACGGATTGAATACGCTGGATCAGTTCTTGCACATGTTCGTGGTTTTCTTCACCTTTTCTGCCGATTAAAACTGCTTCCGAAGAAATCACATCTGCAAAAGGTTTTAATCCATTACTTTTCAGCGTTCCGCCAGTTGAAACTATATCGAAAATTGCATCACTCAAACCCAAACCCGGACTGATTTCTACAGAACCGGAAATGGTTCGGATATCAGCCCGTATATTGTTCTCTTTCAGGAATTTATCTAAAATAACCGGATAAGAAGTGGCGATTGATTTGCCTTCTAACTGACTCAAACTTTCCACTTCGCTGTTGTTTGGCAATGCTATTTTTAGCGTGCATTTTCCAAAACCCAAACGTTGTAGGTAACTTACTTCCACTTCGGTTTCGAGGATTACGTTTTCGCCTACAATTCCTAAATCTGCAATTCCGTCCTGTACATATTCGGGAATATCGTCATCTCGCAAAAACAAAATTTCTAACGGAAAATTGGAGACCGGAGAAATGAGCGAACTTTTATAATTTTCGAAAGATAAGCCGCAGTTTTTTAACAGTTCGACAGATTTTTCGTTGAGGCGGCCAGATTTCTGGATCGCTATTTTAAGTGGTTTCAAAGGATTTTGGGTTGGATAACAAAAAAAGAATTAATATTTCGTGCAAAACAGAATCAAACTTGGGTGGAATGATGATGGTGATGCAACTGCGTGAAATATTTTTCCATATTCTGCCGCTGATAAAAAGCGGTGTGCAAATATAACTTTATTGTTAAAAAAGCAACCTGCTAATTACATATTGGCGCAATAAATAATACTTCTTTTATCACTGTAAAACCAGCGTTGCCCGTATAATGCTTACTTTTGTATCATTTTATTTTGAAGCATGAACGCTGAAACCATCAAAACGCTGCCTGGCCGCTACTGCAATTCTTTAAATAATTATTCGCGCTGGTTAACGCGCGAAGTCACGATTGGCGATGTGCCGATGGGCGGAAATAATCCGATCCGCATCCAAAGCATGACCACAACCGATACGATGGACACTGCCGGAACGGTTGCGCAAACTATCCGAATGGTTGATGCCGGTTGCGAATACGTACGCGTCACCGCACCAAGCGTAAAGGAAGCGCAAAACCTGGCCGAAATAAAAAAGCAGTTGCGCCAAAAAGGTTATCAAGTTCCGTTGGTGGCTGATATTCACTTCACCCCAAATGCAGCAGAAGTTGCGGCGCGTATTGTAGAAAAAGTGCGCATCAACCCCGGAAATTATGCTGATAAAAAACGCTTCGACGAATTGGTTTATACCGATGTTGAATACCAAAATGAACTGGAACGCATCTACCGGAAATTTACGCCGCTGGTAAATATTTGCAAAGAATATGGAACGGCGATGCGTATCGGTACCAATCATGGTTCGCTTTCCGACCGGATTATGAGTCAGTACGGCGATACGCCGCGCGGCATGGTCGAATCTGCGATGGAGTTTATCCGCATGTGCGAAAGTCTCAATTATTATAATTTGGTGATCTCCATGAAATCCAGCAACCCGCAAGTGATGGTGCAGGCCTACCGGATGCTGGTGGAAACGATGGTTGCCGAAAACATGAATTATCCGCTGCATCTTGGTGTAACCGAAGCTGGCGATGGCGAAGACGGCCGTATTAAATCTGCCGTTGGCATTGGTACTTTGCTGGAAGATGGTTTGGGAGATACTGTCCGCGTTTCTTTAACGGAAGAACCTGAATTTGAAGCGCCGGTTGCGATTGCACTTGTTCAGCGGTATTTGGAGCGGAGAGCGAAGATTGAGGAGCGGGAAGTTAGGAGAGAAGAGCGGAATAGCATTCTCGAACCTGCAAGTCCGTTCCTCGCACATCAATCCTCGCACCTCAGTCACTCACCATACGAATATTTCAAACGCGAAACCTACGAAGCCAACGCATTCATCGGTGGATACATGGTGCCGCGCGTGGTGCTCGACCTCTCCGCAAAAAACTTAAAAGACCCTTCGATTTTAGCGGATGCCGGTTATTTATATTCGCCGTTACTGGATAAATATAATATGGCCGACCAGTCGGTGGATTTTGTTTTCCTGGCTGATGAATTGCCTTCTTTTGCTTTCCCCGGAAACCTGAAACAGCTTTACAATTATAAAACCTGGAGTTTTTTAACCGATAAAAAGAACTGCCATCCGGTTTTTAGTTTGGAGGAATACAACACTTCCGCAGAAAAAGACGAAGCATTAAACTTAGTTAGGATTAAAAACAGCGACTTGCAAACTAAAGCTTTTGAACAGATTAACGCCGATCAGACTTTGGTTTTTGTGCTCGAAACAGATGAAGTTCACGGCATGGCCGATCAGCGCGCATGCTTCTTTTACCTGCAAAAAAATGGGATTGAAGTGCCGGTGATTGTGAGGAGGAGGTATAGGTTTGATGGAGCGAAGAGCGAGGAGCGAGGAGCGGGAAATATCACCGTTAGTCCAGATGCGTTTGCTATATCTCCAATCCCCGCTCCCCGCTCTGCACTTTGCTCGCACTTCGCACCTCACACCTCCGACCCAACAACCCTTCTCCAACTCCACGCCGCAACAGATCTCGGTGCTTTATTAGTTGATGGTTTTGGTGATGGCATCTGGATTGATGCGCCGGAAATTCCTTCCAAAACAATCACTTCTACCGCTTTTGGGATTTTGCAGGCCACGCGTTCGCGGATTTCTAAGACGGAGTATATTTCGTGCCCAAGCTGCGGCCGGACGTTGTTTGATCTGCAGATTACCACGCAAATGATCCGCAGCCGGACTTCTCACCTCAAAGGCTTAAAAATTGGCATTATGGGTTGCATTGTAAACGGCCCAGGCGAAATGGCCGATGCTGATTATGGTTATGTTGGTGCTGGTCCGGATAAAATTACACTTTACCGCGGCAAAGAAGTGGTGAAGAAAAATGTTTCCGCTGCTTTGGCTTTGGATGAATTGATTGGGATTATTAAAGTTGATGGAAATTGGATTGAGCCGGAAGTGGTTAGTTGATTGTGCTTTAGGGTTGGCCGCCAAACGAAACAGGCATCACATAAGCAACACGCACTACATGTCCGCTTTGAATAGCGGGTTGCCAGTCCGGCATTGCTTTTAAAACCCGGATGGCTTCCACGTCAGCTTCTTTACCTAACCCTTTTAAAACCATAAAACCTGTTAACGAACCGTCTTTTTCTACCACAAAAGACACCATCACCCTTCCTTTTACATTGGTAGTTGCATGAAGGTTTTTGTTTAAAAAAGCTTTCAGTGCATCTTCTCCACCAGGAAAACGGGGATCAATTCCTGCTCCGCCAAAGCTGACATTATTATTTTCCAGCTTTGAAACTGTATCCTGTTTTACAATTTCCTGCGCCAATGCTTCTTTTATCCCCATAAAAACAGCAGCAAACATTGCCGCAGCCGAAAACCAACGTTTCCACAAAGGTTTTGGCAGCGGAGAAACTAATTGAGATTGTTGAAACCTGCCGCAAACTTTGGTTGTGCTACTCATCAAATAAGCGGCAATTTCATCATTGGTTTTATCGGTAAAATCAACGACTTTTTTCTGGCAATCGTTGCAAAAACGACCGTCTTTTACAGGAATCATATCTTCCCAGTTACGATCGCAGGTAAAACTTAAACGGGCGATTGGTTGGTTTTCCATGTTCAAATTTTACAAACTTGCTTCTTCAAAAACTGCTTCCAAATCCAACACAAAACCTGGTAAAATTGGCGTAGTAACTAAATCACCGCCAGTTAGAATCCGGGAAGGAACATATTTTCCGCTTTCATCCAAAGTATATTTTAAGAACGTTTGCGAAATTGGCCAAACAATCCAGTATTCCTGCACGCCAGCTTCCTCATAAATCTCATACTTGTTGCGCAATTCTTTTCTATTATTGCCGGGAGAAAGAATTTCAACAACAATATCCGGCGCGCCAACACAACCGCGGTCATCCAGCTTTTCCAAATCACAAACCACACAAATATCTGGCTGAAAAACTGTGGTAACCGTTTGATCAGCGGCATTTTTCCGCGAAAGTCGCACATCAAAAGGCGCAGTATAAACCCTGCAAGGTTTGCCTTTTAAAAACTGTGAAATTTCTCGCCCAATAATTATCGTAACTTCTTGATGCATCCTACTCGGCGCAGGTGTCATCCTAAATAATTTACCTTTTAAAATCTCCAAACGGTCATCAAAAGTCCACTTCAAATAATCGGCGTAGGTGTAGTTTTTATCGAAATCGAGATCGGTAACTTGCATGTTTGGTTAACGTTAATTATCAAAAATAACGATAAAAAAGTGAAAGCTTATTGACCAATACTTTTTTTATCAACCTAAATTACTGGTTGAGTTACCAATTTATCATAAACCAATCATCTTCGCCTCCGCTCTTCTTTTTTAGGCGTGCCCCTGCGGGTCAGGCTTTCCAGGGCTGCGCTGCGCTCCGGTGCTGCGCACTAAACCCTTCCAATCCTTCACGCGGCAAAGCGCCTACCTTAAAAGTTTGTTACCGGTAACATTTTAATATATCTAAAACCGTAGTTCTGATAATCTGGTTCAGTTTAAAAACCATTCAATCAAACTCAAAAATATCATGGCAAAAACAGTAGCAGACCAGCTTGTAGAAATGCTTTCCGAAGCTGGTGTAAAAAGAATATACGCCGTAACCGGCGACAGCTTAAACAACGTAAACAACGCCGTGCGCACCAGCGGCAAAATCCAATGGATCCACGTTCGCCACGAAGAAGCAGGCGCATACGCTGCCGGTGCCGAAGCCCAATTGACAGGTCAATTAGCTTGTTGCGCAGGCAGCAGTGGACCGGGCCACGTACATTTAATCAACGGTTTGTACGATGCGCACCGTTCGGCCGCACCGGTAATTGCCATTGCTTCCACCATTATGTCGCAGGAATTCGGGACGGAATATTTCCAGGAAACCAACACCACCAAACTGTTTGACGATTGCAGCCATTACAACCAAATTGCCGTTACGCCACAGCAATTGCCGCGCATGTTGCAAGCTGGCATCCAGCATTCGTTGCACAGAAAAGGTGTTTCAGTAATTGGTTTGCCGGGAGATTTAACGGCGAAAGATGCCGAAGAAAGCGAAACAGCTATGCACTTTTATCGTCCGGAATCAGTAACACGTCCGTCCGACAAAGAGTTGCAGGATTTGGCTGCGCTGATCGAAGCTCACAATAAAATCACGATATTTTGTGGAATTGGCGTTGCCGAAGCACATGATGAAGTGGTAGAACTCGCCGCAAAAATTAAAGCGACAGTTGGCTTTTCGTACCGCGGAAAAATGTATATCCAGCATGATAACCCGTACGAAGTTGGAATGACGGGCTTATTAGGTTTGCCTTCTGCTTACCACAGCATGCACGAATCGGATCTGGTGCTTCTTTTAGGTACGGATTTCCCATACATCAACTTCATGCCGACCAAAAATAAGATCGTTCAGATCGATATGAAACCGGAACGTCTCGGTCGCCGCGCCAAATTAACGATGGGTTTGTGTGGAGATATCAAACACACTTTGCAAGCTTTGATGCCGCTTTTATCGCCTAAAACCAACGACAGCTTCTTACAAAGCCAGTTAGAATTTTACGGAAAAGTAAAAGAAAACATGCAAACTTATGTGGATGACAAAGGCGAAAAAGATGCCATCCACCCGGAATTTGTAGCTGCAACAATCGATAAACTGGCCAACCAAGACGCTATTTTTACAATGGATACCGGCATGTGCTGCGTTTGGGGCGCACGTTACATAAATTCTACCGGTAAAAGAAGCATGATCGGTTCTTTTAACCACGGCTCGATGGCCAACGCCATGCCGCAAGCTATTGGTGCCGCGCTGGCTTGTCCGCAACGGCAGGTAATTGCTTTTTGCGGCGATGGCGGATTATCAATGCTTTTGGGCGATCTGGCAACTATCGTTCAATATAAGTTGCCCATCAAGCTCATTGTTTTCAACAACAAATCATTAGGTATGGTGAAGTTGGAAATGGAAGTTGCCGGCCTGCCCAACTGGCAAACCGATATGGTTAATCCTGATTTTGCTGCTGTTGCAACTGCTTTCGGTATGAAAGGCATCACTGTAAACGAACCTGAGAATTTAGAGCAAACCATCCAACAAGCTTTTGCATTTGACGGCCCGGCTTTGGTAAACGTAATGACAGACCCCAACGCGTTGGCCATGCCGCCAAAAGTAGAATTTGCACAAGTAAAAGGCATGGCTTTATCTATGAGCAAACTAATTTTAAACGGCCAAATTGATGAAGTTTTGGATACGGTGAAAGCTAATTACAAGCATATTAAGGATGTGATATAGTTTCGTTTTCTAATGTCTTTTAAACGCACTTTTGAGAAATTGGAAGTGCGTTTTTTATTTAAAAAAGCTTTGCTTGATTTACAATTTGCAAATTAATTAGATGCTATTTATCTTTTGTCAAAATCATTATTATGAAATATTACAGAAATGGAAGAGAGTGTATTTTATGCTTAGGAAGAAAAAGACTAATTCTGCTAACACCTGAAGAAAGGGTTAGGCAGGAATTTATAAGCATATTGATATGGAAATATAAAGTTCCTTTAGAAATGATATATGTCGAGGAGCAAATGTATTATTTTCAAGGTACTGGTAGGGCTGATATTGTAGTTTATGAATATCTAACTAATACACATGAAATATGTCCTTTAATTTTAGTCGAGTGCAAAGCACCGCAAATTGAATTAAACGATACTGCACTTTCTCAAGCAAAATCATATAACGATAAACTAAACGCTAAATTGATTATACTTACTAATGGTATAGAAACTAAAATATTTGAAACAAAGATGAAAAATCAGGAACACGAAATAGAATCTATGCCAACGTACTCCGAACTTATAAAAAACAAAAATTTTAAGCTAAAAATCGATAATAAAATTTGGCTAAGGCCAGATCATCTAATAAATAATAAATTGGAATCTTCCAGTTTAATTGATGAGGGTATAGTAGGTGAAGATACCAATGAGAAACATTACTCTTTTTTAATAAATCTTTATGGACTTTTGTATGATCCAAAAACACAATTGTTAGACTTAAATTCTAATGGGTTTAGATTTGTAAAAGACATTGGTTTTAATACCGTAACATTTGGTAATGCCGCTGGAGGAAGTTGGACAGGAACATATCGTAGATTTATTTTAGAGGACGATAAAGGCGAACATCAAATTATTAGCGTCGGTTTGAGGGGGAAATTAAGTGGTAGAAATCACCCTGTTTATGGAAATTCGACAGGTTATACGATGCTTCTAATAGCAATAGATAATGACGAAAGAAGTCATTTATCATTACAATTAGCATTAGATAGGTTTATAAGTATTGAAGGAAATAAATATTCAATTTTTCATGATGGTACATTAACTGCTGGAAACAAGGGTAGAGTTAGTAGTCAAGAAGTAATTGATTTTATAAAAGCTAAAAAGCCTACTCTTATCAGAAATAACAAAGTTTTTTTAGGCACTTTAGACAATTCACTTAAATTGACTTTTAATAATGAAGGCGTAAAAGAGTTTGTACAAAATCTTATTGATTATGCAATATTAAGAGATCAATTTAGAAGTGTAAGGCAGAATTTATTAGCATAATAAAAGTAACTCAAACAAATTAAATACTGTTTTTATCAACTAAATTCCTCCTTCAAAAACCCAACACAAATCCCACAAACCTCCTCCAAAGCTTTCGGTAACACATTTCCCAAATAAGGATGACTGGAGTTAAAAGTATGGTTAGCACCAGGAATTAAAACCAGTTCGGCAGCGGGCTTGTTTTTTTGTAAATCCAAAGCGTGACTAACATTTACCGTTGAATCAGCATCTCCGTGAATTAGCAGCCAGGGTTGCTTCAATCCGGCGGCAGCTAAAAAAATATTTAGACGTTTTGGGTTTTGATCGAGGTCGAAAAGCAAGGTCGATTTTACCGGCAATTGCTGATTGGTGCGCGAATTGGCGAAGTATTGCCGGCCGCTTAACCGCCATTGTGTTTCCGCTTCTTTCGGCCATAAATTGTGGAAATCAGCAACGGAAGCCCAGGTAATTAATTTGGCAATGCGTTCATCTTCCGCAGCTTTAATGATGCTGACGCCGCCGCCCATACTGTGGCCAATTACAAATACTGTTTTTACCGGTGGAAAATTGGCACCGCCAGCAGCAAAATCGATCACCAGTTTTAAATCTTCCAGTTCTTTGGAAAAAGTGTTGTCGCTAAAGGCTTCCAGATCAACAAAATCGATTGGATGTTCTGGTGTCGTTCC
>CAZZVO010000107.1:0-12285 GCA_964657505.1 uncultured Mucilaginibacter sp. | reverse complement strand
CCTGGTACGTGTTTTCGGCGATGGGATTTTATCCGGTTACGCCAGCGAGTGATCAGTATGTTTTAGGCGCGCCGCTTTTCCAGAAGGTTACTTTGAATTTGGAGAACGGTAAAAAAGTAGTGCTAAACGCAGCATCCAATTCTGCCGAAAATAAGTACATCAACAGCATGACAATCAATGGAAAAGCTTACGATAAAAACTGGTTAAGCCATTCGTTGCTGTTGCAGGGCGGAAATATCAACTTTAACATGTCGGCAACGCCAAATAAAAGTAGGGGAATTGTGAAGGAGGATTTTCCTTATTCGTTTTCTGGGAAGTAGCAGATTAGACTCAGGATTATATCTTTAATCAAAAACAGATATTTAATTTGGACTAACATAGATTAAATGATGTGTATTCATAATTGTAATAATTTATGAAAAATATTTATATGCTAACTATCGAAAGAGTTGAAATATTGACACGTAGGATTCATTTAATAAAAAAATTAATTTCTGAAAGAGATAAATTTTCTGCAACCCCACATTATAAATATCGTGTCAGTAATAATTCTTATCACATATATCAAGAATATTCTGGCTTGAGGAATTATTTAGCTTTAACTTGTTTCGACATTATCGGACAACCTTCTGAGTGGTTAGATTTTACTTCGTGGTTAAAATCAAAAAACAAGTCTCATGAACGAGAACAAATTTTTGAAAAGCATTACGAAAAAGAACCTATCACAAAGATGATTGCTATAAATGAAGATTATAATAAAATCTACAGTGTAAAAAGTTCATTCTACAGATTTATGAACGAGACAGTTTCGAAAGAGAACAAAGAAAAATTAATGAAGAGCGTAAGGGTTTTTAAAATAAATGAACCTGGTGAAAACGGATGGACGGGTGCTGGTGAACTTTACGATCCTGGAAATGAAGCGAAAGAAAAATTTTTGTTCGAAGTAAGGAATTCATTTACACATAAAGGTATTTCTTGTACTGACCCACAACCAAGATATATTGATCCAAATCTTACTAAGGCAGAGCAGCTATTATTGGATCGACAGGATAATTTTTTGGCTAATTCCGTTATAAAAAAAGAAAACTTAAATTATTATCAGTACTGCACTTCTAAATGGCCATATTTATTATTAGAGATAATAGAAGAAACTATTATTCCATTGATTCCACCTTTTGTTAAGCAGGATTTTTAATCCTTTAATTTCAACAAAAAATCATTTTTTACTTCCGCATTTACTTTTTGAAAGTAAAGGATTGAAAATCCAAAGCTCAAAAGACCGGATTGCAAATCCGGACTAACAAATACTTGCAAATGCAACATTTCGTTAAGCCATAACTTCATCTATCTTTGTGCTCAAAAAAATCACATCCAAATTTCATGGCAAAGGCATCAGAGATTAAAGTAGGCAACATATTACGTTACAACAACGAATTAGTAACAGTTACAGAAGTTTTACACCGCACACCAGGTAAAGGCGGGGCGTTCTATTTAGATAAGTTTCGTAATATAAAAACTGGGAAAATTGTAGAAGCCCGTTTGGCAACCGACGAGCAGGTGGAGATTTGCCGTGTAGAGACGAATGATTTTCAATACCTCTATGAAGATGGTGATTCGATGGTGATTATGGATAACGTTTCTTTCGAACAGCATAACATTCCAAAAACGTTGTTTGGCCCGGCTGTTAAATTTCTGAAAGAAGGCATGAACGTGATCGTTTCGTTTGAAAGCGAAGAACCAATAATGGCACAGGCACCTAACTTTGTAGAATTAGAAATTACATATACGGAGCCTGCTGTTAAAGGCGATACTTCTTCTGGCGCACTGAAAAATGCAACTACAGAAAATGGTGTAGAAATAAAAGTGCCGCTTTTTGTAAACCAGGGCGACCGGATAAAAGTAGATTCACGCACAGGGGAATATGTTGAGCGCGTGAAATAGAAATTGTTTTAGCTGCCACTCACTGGTGGAAATTGCAAAACTAAGCTAATGGAACTTTTTGTATCAATATTTACCTGGTAAAAGAAGCATCGATCTGAATTCAACTTTTACAGAATATTCCTTTCAAAAAAATACATCGCTTTTTTAAAGCTTAAGTATCTTTTGTTAGGTTAAATTTGCAATCCGCAGTTTCATCACAAGAGATAAATGTCTTCAATTTTTTTTGCTGAAAAAACTTTCGCTGGACGGAATTTGAAATTCCGCCCTTTGAACTAAGGATGTCTAATCCTATAATCTTTTATTAAAACAATCTTTTTTCACCGCAAGATTTCCCGATAAAAGAAGCATTAAACCGAAACCAACTGTCTATTGTTAAAAGAAGCATTTTCAAAAATGCTTCTTTTAACAAGTATCTTTATACAAAAAGATTATTTCACTTCAGCAACGGTTTCTACACCTGTAACAGCATCTTTAATTTTCACTTCCAGTTCGTCCATCAACTCAGGGTTATCGATAATCAGGTTTTTTACGGCATCACGGCCTTGGCCTAAACGGGTTTCACCGTAACTAAACCAGGAACCTGCTTTTTTGATGATGTTGTATTCAACGCCGAGATCTATAATTTCGCCGGCTTTAGAAATCCCTTCACCAAACATAATATCAAATTCGGCTATGCGGAAAGGTGGCGCAACTTTGTTTTTTACCACTTTAACTTTTACCCGGTTTCCGGATACTTCGTCTGTATCTTTAATTTGAGAAGTACGGCGAATATCTAAACGAACAGAAGCGTAAAATTTCAAGGCATTTCCACCGGTTGTAGTTTCCGGGTTACCAAACATCACCCCAATTTTTTCGCGTAACTGGTTGATGAAGATACAGCAGCAACCAGTTTTGCTAATCATGCCAGTTAATTTACGCAATGCCTGCGACATTAAACGTGCTTGCAAACCCATTTTAGAGTCGCCCATCTCTCCTTCAATTTCTGCTTTTGGTACTAAAGCTGCAACAGAGTCAATAATGATGATATCAATGGCGCCAGAACGGATTAGGTTATCTGCAATTTCTAAAGCTTGTTCGCCGTTATCTGGCTGGGAGATCAATAAGTTCTCAATATCAACACCTAATTTCTGTGCGTAAAAACGGTCGAAAGCATGTTCCGCATCGATAAAAGCAGCAATGCCGCCTTTTTTCTGGCATTCTGCAATGGCATGAATGGCCAAAGTAGTTTTACCGGAAGATTCCGGTCCGTAAATTTCAACCACACGGCCTTTTGGTAAACCGCCAATGCCTAAAGCAATATCCAAACCGATAGATCCGGTAGAAATGAATTCTATCGGGTCGATAGCTGTATCGCCCAATTTCATTACAGTCCCTTTACCGTAAGATTTTTCTAATTTATCTAAAGTAAGCTGTAAAGCTTTCAATTTATCTGTGCTACTCATTTTTTTAGTTTTTCAGGTACTAAGGTAAGTGTAATTTATTAATAATGCTAATTATTTTATCATTTTAAATAAAAAATAGGTATAAAAGAAGCAGTAAACTTACTTAATTGGATCAAGATTAATATCATCAACCAAAACTGGTTTAGCAAGTTTTTTTAACTGTGCAGCCAAATGGTTTAATTTTTTGTTTTTCTGCAGAATTTTGGCTTTTTGCGCTTGTTTCAGTTCCTTTTTCCGCAAGGCTGTTTCGGTATTGATCTGTTGGAAATATTTGCAAAAATGGGTAAGCGGACAAATTTCGCATTTCGGGTTACGTGCCACACAAATATATCGGCCGTGCAAAATAAGCCAATGATGTGCCACGCCAAGCAGTTCCTTCGGTAAATACTTCGTCAACTGTATTTCTGTAGCCAAAGGCGTTTTAGCATTTTGTGTAAGCCCAAGCCGGTTTGACACCCGGAAAACATGCGTATCAACCGCAATAGCCGGTTCCTGGTAAATAACAGACGAAATTACGTTAGCGGTTTTACGGCCAACGCCGGGCATTTTTTGCAGATCGTCTATTCTTGGCGGCACAATTCCTTTAAATTCCGTCATTAAAACTTTCGCCATGCCTACCAAATGCTTGGCTTTGTTATTTGGGTAACTTACACTTTTTATATAGGTGTAGACTTCTTCCACCGTGGCTTCGGCCAAAATTTCGGGCGAGGGAAAACGCTTAAAAAGGGCAGGCGTAATTTGGTTGATCCGCTTGTCGGTGCATTGTGCCGATAAAATTACGGCCACCAATAATTCGTACGGCGAGTTGTAGTGAAGTTCTGTAACAGGGTTGGGCTGATGGGCAGAAAAATAAGCAACAAAAGCCTTGTAACGGTCTGTTTTAAGCATCCTTCAAACCTAAAAAAATCTGATGCATTTAACAAAACGTTAAAACATTGATTAAATAACCAATGCTTCTTTTATGGCACAAAAACTATTGCTGCCTTCTGGAGTAGATAATAATTTTGCGGATGGTTTCCAGGCTGGGACGTATTTGTATCGAATTTAATTCCGACGCAATCGATTTATAAAACTGATTATCCTGATCATCTAAACCATCGGGACAATCAATTTCTTCTATAAAACATTCTTTGCTTGCAGGTTTTACTTCGTTTGTAAAGGTTTCGGTCATAAGCTTATTTAGGTTGAAAAAACTATTGGCTTAATAACGAAAACTGTAAAAACTTAGTATAAAAACTTATAGTTTTTTTGCTAATCTTTTAGCATCAATTCTTTGCTCAACATCATCCTTCTCAAGTTGTTTAAAGCATAACGCATACGGCCTAAAGCAGTGTTGATGCTCACATCCGTAATATCGGCAATCTGCTTAAAACTTAAGTCGCCGTAGTGGCGCATAATCAATACTTCTTTTTGTTCCGAAGGCAGCAAATGAATCAGTTTCTTAAGGTCATTGTAAGTCTGTTCGCGGATCATGCGGTCTTCCGTGCTCTCATCATAATGGCCTAAAACATCAAAAATATCAAATGTTTCGCCGTTATTTACTAAAGGGGTCCTTTTTTCCCTACGGAAATGGTCGATCACCAAATTATGGGCAATACGCGCTACCCAAGGCAAAAATTTACCTTCCTCGTTATATTTTCCTGCTTTAAGCGTGTTGATAACTTTGATAAAAGTATCCTGAAAAATATCTTCGGCTAAATATTCGTCTTTAACCAGTAAATAAATTGATGTATATATTTTAGACTGGTACCTGCGGATGAGTTCAGTTAAACCTGCCTCGTTACCAGAAATGTACAGATGGATCAACTCCTGATCACTCGTCTCTCTAAACTCCATAGACCTACTACCTTATTCCTCTTAGATTAAAATTTTTGAAAAAGTAGAGTGCTATCGATAAATAAATTTTTAAATATGTTTAAACAATTGTATTATCAAATAAAATAAAAGTTTTATTAACAACCAAATATTAAATTAAAAATACCGGGTTGTCATGCGGAAGCGGTATCTTGTATCGACGGATTGGCAACTTGTATCGATAAGTACTATTTTTTACCGAAAACAGTTTTAGCCAATACTTCTTTTACCATAGATAATTTTTTAAATGAATATAGAAACAGAAACCGATACCAAACGCCATATCCTGATTGCAGGCGCAAGGGTACATAATTTAAAAAACCTTACTGTTGCTATCCCTAAAAATAAATTGGTTGTGGTTACCGGCATGTCTGGCTCGGGCAAATCTTCGCTTGCTTTTGATACACTTTATGCCGAAGGTCAGCGGCGTTATGTGGAAAGCTTATCATCTTACGCCAGGCAGTTTATGGGACGGATGAACAAACCTGATGTAGATTATATCCGCGGGATTGCGCCAGCCATCGCCATTGAACAAAAAGTGATCAGTTCCAACCCGCGTTCTACCGTTGGCACTTCCACCGAAATTTATGATTATCTGAAATTGTTGTTCTCCCGCGTAGGGGAAACCATTTCGCCAAAATCCGGGCAAATTGTTAAAAAAGATAACGTAACCGACGTAGTCAACTTCGCAGCCGCGTTGCCAACAGATACAGCCGTTACCGTTTATTGTCCGCTGCATCCACACAACAACCGCACGTTAAAAGAGGAACTGGCTGTTTTGCTGCAAAAAGGTTTTCAAAGGGTTTTGTTTGAAGGGAAAATTTCCCGGATCGAACAAATCCTGGAAGACACAACGATAAAAGATGTTGAGTTGAAAGGCGACCATGCTGTTTTTATCGTAGTAGATCGTGTAATCATCAATCCCGAAGAAGAAACGTTGAGCCGACTGGCAGATTCCGTTCAAACTGCTTTTTTTGAAGGCCGCGGCGATTGTTACCTTCGCTACAAACCAACCGAAGACGAACCTGAAAAAGACCAGTTTTTTTGCGACCGCTTTGAGCTGGACGGTATCCGTTTTGAAGAACCTTCGCCTAACTTTTTCAGCTTTAACAATCCTTACGGTGCTTGTAAACGTTGCGAAGGTTATGGTAAAACGATTGGGATTGATGAAGATCTGGTAATTCCGGATAAAAGCAAATCCATTTACGATGGCGCCATTGCGCCCTGGCGCAGCGAAAAAATGAAGGAGTGGAACGATGCGCTGATTAGCAAAGCACTCAAATTTGATTTTCCTATCCATCGGGCATACAGTCAGTTAACTTCAAAACAGCAAGCTTTAGTTTGGACGGGAAACAAATATTTCCGTGGGTTGGATGCTTATTTTAAAGAGCTGGAAGAGCAGACCTACAAAATCCAATATCGTGTAATGTTGTCGCGTTATCGTGGCAAAACCATTTGCCCGGATTGCAAAGGCAGCCGTTTGCGCCAGGATGCTTCTTTTGTCAAGGTAAATTCTAAATCAATTACAGATTTAGTTTTACTGCCAATGGACGAATGCCTTTCCTTCTTTCAAAATATCACTTTAAATACTCAGCAGGAAAAAATAGCGCGCCGTTTATTGCTGGAAATCGTCAACCGGCTGCAGTTTTTAAATGATGTTGGATTGAGTTATCTCACCCTAAATCGTTTGTCAAATACACTTTCCGGCGGAGAGTCGCAGCGCATCAACCTGGCCACTTCTTTGGGCAGCAGTTTGGTTGGTTCGGTTTATGTTTTGGATGAGCCGAGCATCGGTTTGCATCCGCGAGATACACAGCGTTTAATTACCGTTTTAAAATCGTTGCGTGATGTGGGCAATACAGTTTTGGTGGTGGAGCACGAAGAAGAAATTATGCAAGCCGCCGACCACATTATCGATATTGGACCGGAAGCGGGAACGCACGGCGGAGAACTCGTTTTTGCCGGAAGTTTTGAGGAGATTTTAACCGATAAAAAAAGCCTGACCGGGAAATATTTAAGTCGGCGGGAAGAAATTTCCATTCCAACGCAACGCAGAACCTGGAACGATTTTATCCTGATAAAAGGAGCACGCGAAAACAACCTGAAAAACATCGACGTTAAATTTCCGCTCGGCGTTTTAACGGTGGTAAGCGGCGTTTCCGGTTCGGGCAAAACCAGTTTGGTGAAACGGATTTTGTATCCGGCTTTGCAAAAAACGCTGGGTAATTACTCAGGCGAAAAAACCGGCGGTTACGATGGAATTGAAGGCGATATCCAAAAAATAGAACAGGTAGAAATGGTGGATCAAAACCCGATTGGGCGTTCTTCGCGCTCTAATCCGGTAACTTATATCAAAGCTTGGGATGATATCCGCAATTTATTTTCGGCTTTGCCAGCCGCCAAAGCTGCGGGTTTAAAACCAGCCGCTTTTTCTTTTAATGTAGAAGGCGGCCGTTGCGATATGTGCCAGGGCGAAGGCGAAGTGAAAATCGAGATGCAGTTTATGGCCGATATTTTTTTGCCTTGCGAAGCTTGCGGCGGCAAACGTTTTAAACAACACGTTTTGGATGTAACGTATCAGGATAAAAACGTTGCCGAAATTTTGCAGATGACAATTGACGAAGCGCAGGAGTTTTTCGCCAAAGAAGCCAAAATCCTCAACAAAATAAAACCGCTGGTAGAAGTTGGTTTGGGTTATGTGCAGTTGGGACAATCTTCCAACACTCTTTCTGGCGGAGAAGCGCAACGCATCAAACTGGCTTCGTTCCTCATCAAAGGAAATAATGCCAGTAAAACGATGTTTATTTTTGATGAGCCGACAACCGGACTTCATTTCCACGACATTAAAAAACTGCTGAAATCGTTCAACGCTTTGCTGGAACAAGGCAACACGATTGTGGTAATCGAACATAATATGGACGTAATTAAATGCGCCGATTGGGTAATTGATATCGGTCCGGAAGGCGGCGACCGCGGCGGAAATTTGGTTTTTGAAGGCACACCGGAAAAACTGCTAAAAGAAAAGAAATCGTACACGGCAAGATTTTTGAAAGAGCGGTTAACGCCGGTAAGTATTTGATTTTGAAAGATGTAATTTATTGATCTAAAACAAGATGTTTAAACAACAAATTTCGTTTTCTTTGTGAACATTAATTTTTAACCGATAAAAACAGCATTATGGCAACAGCAACAAAATGGGTTTTAGACCCTATGCACTCCGAAGTTACTTTTAAAATCAAGCATTTGGTAATTTCCAGCGTAACAGGTTTTTTCAAAAAGTTTGAAGGCACTTGTGAAGCTCCGGATGACAGTTTTGCAGACGCAGAAATCGACTTTTCTTTGGATGTGGACAGCATCGATACCAACCAGGAAATGCGCGATACGCACTTAAAATCAGCAGAATTTTTTGATGCAGAGAAATATCCTAAAATCACTTTTAAATCAACTTCTTTTACCAAAACCGGTGATGATTTTAATTTGGAAGGCCATTTAACCATCAAAGACGTTACCAAACCGGTTACTTTAAAAGTTGAATTCGGCGGTACTGCTGCAGATTTTTACGGAAATTTAAAAGCAGGTTTTGAAGTAACCGGAAAAATTAGTCGTAAAGAATTTGGTTTAACCTGGGACGGTATCACCGAAGCAGGTGCTATTGTTTTAGGTGATGATGTTAAATTAAGCATCAACGCACAGTTTGCAAAACAGGCATAAATATTTCGTGATATTAAAATAGGAAACCGCTCTTGCAGCGGTTTTTTTGTTTTTGTGCCGATGCTTCTTTTATGCACTAAAAACTGTAATAAGTTTTTCAATCGAAAGCCGAAAAACCTTTCTGTTTTAAAAAACCTGATTACTTTTACTGCATGATTTTTCTGACTTTCTTCCTGGGCATATTTTGTAATTTTATTGGTTACATCCCGCCTGGGAACATCAATTTAACGTTGGTGCAGATTACCATAAACCGCGGCATCAAGCAGGCCGTTTATTTTATTTCGGCGTTTTCGGTCATCGAATTCTTTTTCACATTGCTGATTATGCACGGTGCTAGCTGGCTTTCGCAGCAAATGAAATTAGATACCATTATAGATTGGGTAATGGTTGTGCTTTTTACCGTTCTGGGCATTGTTACCTGGCGCAGCCGCAACGAGCAGCCAAGCGCAAATTACTCGGATAAAGACAGTATTAAATACGGCATTATCCTGGGTTTTTTAAACCCGATGCAAATTCCATTCTGGCTAATTACCGGCACCTATTTAATTACCCACGAATGGATCGAAGCTTCTGGTTTAGAACTGGTTATTTTCAGTTTAGGTTCGGCGGCCGGTGCGTTTTTGTGTTTATACATCTATGCAAAATCAGCCAAGTTTATCAAGAGCAAATTTGCCCTTAGCAATAAAATGATCAACAAAAGCATTGCTGTTTTATTTTGGAGTTTTGCCGCTTACCACATCATTAAACAAATTTACCTCGTGTTTTTTAAGCACCATTAAGTTTTTGTGCTGATGACATCACTTGTCATGCTTCTTTTATCAGGCATTTCTTGTTGATTCATCTTTACTTCATAACAAAATTCTAAACTTTTCTAACCTGATGCTGGTTTAATCAGCATGAAAAAAATACTAACCTGTGCCATGGTTGCGCTGGCTGCAAGTTTTGCTGCTTGCAACAACAATAAATTGGGCAACCAGCCATCTGAAGCTGATGCTACTAAAAATCCTGATGCCAGCACCAGCAATAATGCCGAACACAAAGCGGCCGATAATCCCAACGGAAACTCCTCAGTAAAATTAGAACAGGTTTTTGCTGACCCAACTTACCAGTTAACCGGTGTGGCTATTTCTGCCAAAGGAAGGTTGTTTACCGATTATCCGCTGTGGACACCTTCTATTTATAAAAATGCTTTGGTGGAAGTGATGCCCGGTAACAAGGTAAACCCGTATCCTGATGCAGCCATGAACAGTTGGAAACCAGGCGAGAACGGTAAAAATAAATGGGTTTGCGTGCAGGCCGTTTACATTGACGACCAGGATGTAATGTGGGTGATCGATCCGGCTGCACCGAAATTAGACAAGGTTTATCAGCAAAGTTTCAAGCTGGTGAAAATCAACATGAACACCAATAAAGTAGAACGCACTTATACTTTTGAAGGTGTTGCCGATGAGCACAGTTATTTAAACGATGTCCGCGTAGATACCAAAAGGCAATTTGCCTACATCACCAATTCTGGAACCGGCGGAATTGTAGTGGTCGATTTAAAATCCGGCAAGGCAAAGCAGGTTTTGCAAAACCATTATTCTGTGCATTCCGATAAAGATTTTAAGTTTATAATCGATGGCAAAGAATTGCAACAAGATGGCCAGCCGGTTAAATTTGATTCTGACGGAATTGCATTGTCTCCCGACGGTGATTGGCTGTATTACAAACCGTTAACTGATACCAAACTGTATCGCATCAAAACAGAGTTTTTAAGGAATGATACTTTAAGCGGACAAAAATTAAAAGGTTATGTTGAAGATTTAGGAAAATACATTGTAACTGACGGGATGGAATTTGACAAAAAAGGAAACTTGTATTTAGGTGATCCGCAAAATTCTGCTATCGTCAAAATCAGTCCGGATTTAAAAATGACTACCGTTGTTAAAGATGCGCGCTTAATCTGGCCGGATAGTTATTCGGTTTCCAAAGATGGTTATTTGTATGTGAGCTGTTCGCAAATCCAGAAAACGCCCGAACATAATGCCGGCATCAACAAACGCACAACACCTTACGCCATTTACAGGTTAAAATTACCAGAGTAAATCTAATCGATTGAGTATGCAGAAGTGATGATGATCATTATTTTTATGCCGATAAAAACAGTATTATTGATCAAACTTAGCTATTTTACCAAAGCAGAAACCGTTTATTAAATTAATTTTATGAGCAAATTTATTATTGATATATATCGAAAAGATCACTGTTTAGAAATTGGTGCCGTAAAAGCAGAAAACCAAGTGCGGCCAACTTATAACTTATCTTATAAAGACCAAAGTTGCGGTTGTATGTACTGCAACGAAAATAACGTTTGGATTTACGAGCCGCACGGACATGAAGCTTTACTTTTAAGTGCCGAAGAAATACAGCATTTAGGAAAGAATATTCTGGCGGAGGAAACAAAATAAAACAGAATTGCAATACTAACAAAAAAGGCTTTAGGAAAATTTTCCTGAAGCCTTTTTTATAAAGAGAAAAATTGGCTTTGTCTAAGCTAATTTCTTCTTAAACAATTTCTTAGGAGGAGTAGATTCTTTATTTAAAGCGGTTTCTATAGTCCTTTTAGCAATTGTATCAAAAGCTAAACCGGCTGCAACGGCACAAAGAATCAGCACGATTAATTGTAGCTAAACAAATTTGGGTGGATAAAAGAAGTATTTGGATTACAAATACAAAATACATGCTGCTAACCATTCAATAATTTTTAATATTACGACATGAAAAAACGGTTTTTGATAGGCTCGTTAGGTTTAATAACCACCTTGCAAAGTTGTATAGTAGTTGGCGGAGTGTTTAGGGCCGGTTTTAGAATGGGAATTTATTCTGTTTTCATTATTTTAGCTTTAATTGTTTGGGTTATTTTTAAACGTTCTAACCGCAATAACCGTTAAAACCAGCATGTAATAGTTGCTTCATTTACAAAAACAATACCTAATAGTCCATGTTAGCTTCATAAATTAAAAAACAAAAAAGTATGAAAAAATTAAACCTTTCTGTACTGGTTTTAACACTAATGGTGTTGAGCAGTTGCTCCGTAATTGGCGGAATTTTTAAAGCTGGTGCTGCTGTTGGCATCATTGCAGTAGTAGTTGTAATCCTGGTAATTATTTGGTTGATCTCTCTTTTCAGAGGAGGAAGTAGCAATACCTAAAAAGCACATTGCAGTGCCAAAGGATCAAAATCCTTAGTAATATGTCCCGATTGAAAATTATTTTTAATCGGGATTTTTTTACAAAAAGTAAAGCCCCTGATGGGCAGGGGCTTTTACTAACCAATTATAAACCTAAATTATGAG
>CAZZVO010000106.1:0-12315 GCA_964657505.1 uncultured Mucilaginibacter sp. | reverse complement strand
TTAAGTTATCCTATTAAAAACAGGTGGTGATTTTCCTCCAATATGATAATTCTTATGGGATTATAGCCCATAGCATCAAGTTTAAATGCTTTCTTACCCAGGTTTTACGAGGCCTACGCCGTCTAAGTGATTTAGTAAATAGCAAAATTTGCGTTCAACTTTTCTACTACCGGGGACCCATTAGTGGTAAATTTATATATTCGTCAATGATGAACGCACTTGAAAATAGTATCCATCAATTTTTTGGTATAGAAAAGGTAGAAGACAGCCTGGTCGTTGCCAGTTTGTTTAAAAAAGAAACGTTAGCAAAAAACGATTTTTTCTTTCAGGAGGATAAAAAATGCGATAAGTTAAGCTTTATTGAAAGTGGGCTTTTGCGGCAATATGTTGATCTGCCGGAAAAGCAGGTAACCAATTGGATTGCCACGCCTGGATATTTTATTACAGACCTATCTGCATTTCTTTTTCACACAAAATCCAGGTGGAATATCCAGGCACTTACAGAATGCACACTTTACACGATCAGTCATGAAAACTATGTCAAGCTGAACAAGATGATCCCGAAATGGAACGAATTGGAAAAGCTGTTTATCTGCAAATGTTTTATCACGATGGAAGACCGGATATTAAACCTGATTTCACTTTCATCAGAAGAACGTTACCATTATTTATTTGATCAGCAGCGTGAATTATTTAACCAGGTACCATTACAGTATCTCGCTTCTATGATTGGGATGACTCCGGAAACTTTCAGCAGGATCAGAGGAAAAAAATCTTCTTGATTTATATCAAGTGTAAGCTTTCCCGGGAAGGTGATCTTTGACTTAACCAACCAGCAAAGTCATGAAAACGATCATCAGTTTAGAGGAAGCAGCGTTAACAGCCATTTCGATTTACTTTTTAACTAAGTATAATTTAGGATTACCTGTTTGGCTTTGGTTCCTGTTATTTTTTAGCCCTGACTTTTCTATGCTGGGTTATCTTGCTGGTACCCGAACAGGAGCATTTACTTACAACTTGTTTCATCATCGCGGCATAGCACTTTTGATCGTTGCCATTGGATTGCTGAGTTCCGAAACTTTATTCATCTCCATTGGCATCCTGCTTTTTGCGCATTCTTCTTTTGATCGCATTTTGGGTTACGGCTTAAAATACACTGGTGATTTTAAGCACACAAATTTAGGCTGGATGGGCCAGGAAAAATTATTAACAGTTCAATCTTAAACTATACCTAAACAATTAAAACGACTCGTTATGTTTATCGGACACTTCGGACTATCCCTTGCTGCTAAAAAAGCGGCCCCAAAAGTTTCATTAGGAACTCTTTTTATCGCCACACAATTTGTGGATATCCTTTGGCCTTTCATGCTCATATTTAATGTTGAAAAGGTTGCTATTGTGCCCGGCCATACCAAAACCAATGCGCTAGATTTCCTTCATTTTCCATACACGCACAGTTTGCTTATGGGTTTAGTTTGGGGAATTATAGTTGGAGGTATTTACTGGCTATTTAAACGGGACCTCCGTGGTACGATTGTTATTGGCCTTTGTGTTTTAAGTCACTGGTTCCTGGATTTAGTAGTTCACACCGCAGATTTACCGCTAACACCTTTCGGAGAAAACAAGGTTGGATTTGGTTTATGGAATAATGTAGCAGCTACGCTAATTGTAGAATTTATCCTATTTATAGCAGGCACTTACATTTATGCAACTTTTACCAAGGCAAAAAATAAAATCGGAAGCTGGGCATTCTGGATATTGATTGTTTTACTGGCATTATTTCAGCTTGCCAATACTTTTGGCCCGGCACCTCCCAGTTCGGTCATGAATCTGTTCGTTTCCTTCACCTCATTAATGGCCATAATTGTTGGACTTGCTTATTGGGTTGACAGAAACCGGGAAGTAGCTTAAAAGGTGGGATGGATTTGTATTACCTATGGATTAACGAGATAATTACATGATTCCCTAATGCTATAAGTATACTCGTTAGACCTATAAACTATAGGTGCTCTACCCCCCTAATAGTAATTAAATGATTTTGGCAGAAAAAGATTGCAAAAAGCTTTAATAAGAATTGTAAACATAAAAACATTAAGCTCATTTGTTGTGTAATAAAGATCGGAATAAACTGGAAATCAATAACTAATATACATTTATGTTTAAAAGCGTTTTTACTACAGAAAAAGTACATTTTTTAGAAGATTTACACCGCATAAGTACAACTAAACAATTTTAAGTGATTGTTTTAGCAAACTCCTGCAAATCTTCTTTTCTAATCACAGTTCTATTGTCATACAATTCATGATGGTAATGCTCCAGCTTTTGTAATAAAAAAAGTAGTGTTGTTTTTTCTGGTTTTGTTAATGTGCCGGTTACAATTTTACTCACATCAGCCATATCCTTAAAGATAACGGATAGCAGTTTTCTTCCTTTTTCCGTGATAGCAATACGTTTGCCACGTTTATCATCCGGATCGTCCCACTGTACAGCCAGTTCAGCATTAAGTAACCGGGTAATCACTTGTATGCCTGATGTTTTTTCCTGAACATTTAATACAATAAGTTCGCTTTTCGAAAGGTGTTCATGTGTAGAGAGAATGCCCAGGCAGGAGAAATCTTCCACGGCCAACAAAGGTGTTCCTTCTAAAACTTTTTTGATATACGTTTTGGCATAGCGGCTTATAAAAGTAATCAGCCTGCCAATATTATTGTCCAGTCTGCTGGCCAGTTCCAATGCCTGCCTTTCATTTGTTCCAAAAGGGGCAGTAGAATCAGGCGGGTTTACTGGTGGTTCAGTTAAATGACTGTTTAGAAACCCGGCAAAATCCAGAAGGGAGATTTCCCTGTCTATGTTTTCTGTTTCCATTTTTTCCACTAAATGGATAAGTTGATGAACCAGGTTATATGACTTCATTTTAGGTGATTCAAATATACAATAAGATATTTTTTAAAGGGGTTTTGTAGTTGTCAACAATTCCATTTATTTCCAGTATATTTTTATTATTTCTTTATTACCTAAATCATAGACAATTTGGCCATTTTCTGATTCTCATCGATTTTTATAATGGAAACAAAATGCATAATAGAAGTATGACAAATGTTGTTATTTCAATCTAAGCCTGATCAGCTACAGCAGTTTGAAAAATTTTATTGTGATGTATTAAAACCTGTTCAAAACAGATCTGTAGCCATTGGGTGAACTGCTCCGGTCTTTGATGAAGCTCTGATGCTAAATCCAGCATAGAAATATACCGATAATCTGCAACCTCTTCCGGATTAGGTGTTGGCTTTTGATCGCTGACCCCAAAAAACACATGGTCAAACTCATACTCCGTTATGGTTTTCTGGATAACCGTTTTGTAGGTGAAGTTAAAAACGCAATCCAGCTTGCATAGCATACCCATTTCTTCAACCAGTCTCCTGTTGGCTGCGACAGTAGTTTTTTCCCCCATTCTCGGATGGCTGCAGCACGTGTTGGTCCATTTTCCGCCAGAATGGTATTTACCTGCTGCCCTTTGCTGGATGAGCAGCTTTCCATTGGAATCAAAAATAAATACAGAAAATGCACGATGGAGACGGCCCTTTACATGAGCTTCCATTTTATCCATTGAACCCAAAACCTGGTCGTGCTCATTTACCAGTATGACTTGTTCTTCTAACATATTATTTTTTATTTGAAGCGGCTGTAGCCAGTATAACCATTGCCTTTAACTGGGTATCTCTAATTTTTTCAGTTTGACTTGTCAAGAAGGTTCTATCGGCATCAATATTTTCATTGTAACCCAAAAACGAAGGAATATGAGATTGAACGGAATACCTTAAAAGACGCATTTCAACGTTGTTTTTATCACGGGCAACCGCACTTTCAATGAGTATTTTACCGGAATTAAAGTATTTAATTTTATTAAACGGGTTTACGCTATACCTTGCTTGCATCATTCGGGATGCGCCTTTATAACAAACAAAAACCGGTTCGTTATCTATATCTGTACTTTTTAAACGCCTTTCAAGCAACTTGGCAGATTCCTCTTTAGTAGCTGCCTGTAAGTAAAGTTGTCTCAGTTCTAAAAGCGGTGGAGGATTTTCCTGAAAGGGTCGTCCGGTCAGCAAGAGTAGCAATAGCATCATTTTCATAATATATTTAATTTAAAACGGATCATAGAATCAAACATTAGCCAGAACTTCTGGCAGTTAGACACCTGGATTCTTTCTGACATGAATTTTTCCGCCTGTCGTCTAGCGATTTTAGCAAAAAGCTTTTTATAATAAACGTAAGCCAGGTAAACACCTTTTTTGGAGGATGGGGGAAGTAAAACAATCCCTTGAAGCGCCGCTTTAAATTCCTCACGTATTTCCTGCTCAATAGCTTTTTTATCCTCGCTGGAGAAGGACGCCAGGTTAGCGGAAGGAAAATAATTCTGGTTCAGTTCCTGATAATCTGCACTGACATCTCTTAAAAAATTAACTTTTTGAAAAGCAGAACCGAGCTCCATTGCCGGTAGTTTCAACTTTTCGTACTCAGTCTCGTTTCCGCCAGTAAATATTTTCAGGCACATCAGGCCAACCACTTTTGCAGAACCCAGAATATACTGCTCGTATTTTTTAGTCGTATACTGCTGCTCCTGCAAATCCATTTCCATACTCCTTAAAAATTCATCCGTCAATTGATGTGGAATATTGTACTGATTGACCACTTGCTGAGAGGAGTTTAAAACCGGGTTTATGCTGATGCCTCTTTTAATGGCATTAAAACACGCTTCACGAAAATTTTTCATTAGCAGACTTTTATCATAGTTGTGAAAACTGTCAACGACCTCATCAGACAGGTGAACAAAACCACATACGGCATAAATAGGCTTTCGTAAGTCCTTATGCAAAAAGCGTATCCCCAGCGAAAAACAGGTGCTACAAAGCTCGGTAGTGGCTTTACTACAAGCCTCAGACAATAAATCAAACTGCATTTTCATGTTTTCTTAATTTTTAGCAGATCTCTGTCTCGCTATTTAATTTAATTTAAAATCAATGTTAAGGGGAACAACTGCCAATTGGACATGATTATATAATTTTTAGTGACACAAATATAAGACTAAATTACACAAAATAATTATTTTTGATATATTTTAGTACAAATACGAATTATAAATTACCTTTGTGGAGTAGAAGAAAAAGAAATAATCAAGTTGCTTAAAAAAATGGCATAAATGGTTTTGAACATTTTGTTCCTCTTAGATACTTATTTCATAAATCATTTAAATGCCTTTTACTATGAAAACGATTTTACTTACACTGTGCCTTAGTGTATTAACACTGCTATCTAAAGCGCAAAGCGGAATCATTAAAGGTCGAGTGGTAACATCGTTAAGCAACCAACCGCTACGTGGTGTTTCCGTTACGATAGAAGGAAGCCCGGCGGGAACTACCACCGATTCTGCTGGGACCTACCACATAAATAACTTAAAGCCGGGCTTTTACAACCTCAATTTTACTTTAATAGGTTTTCGTAACAAGTTAGTTGCCGATGTACAAGTTACTAATGCAAGAGCGGCAGTAACTGATTTACTTTTAGAAGAAGATAACCGGCAGCTAAACGAAGTTAAAATAAGTGCATCACCGCGTAATGAAAAGACACTGGAAAGCCCGGTTTCGCTCTATACGATTGGTTCCACGGAAATTAAGCGGAACCCGGGTGGCAACCGGGACATTTCCAGGGCAATACAGTCTTTGCCGGGCGTGTCTGCGCCGGTTGGTTTTCGTAACGATATTATCATTAGGGGGGGCTCGCCCAATGAAAACAGGTTTTATATTGATGGTATAGAAATACCTAATATCAATCATTTTGCTACACAGGGCGCATCCGGCGGCCCGGCCGGACTAATCAATATTGATTTAATTAAGGAAGTTGATTTTTACTCCGGCGCGTTTCCGGCAGACCGGGGCAATGCCTTGAGTTCCGTATTTGAATTTAAGTTAAAAGACGGTGCAGCCGATAAGCATCATGAGACTTTAACTTTAAGCTCTAGCGATTTGGCAGCAACATACGAAGGCCCTATCGGCAAAAAAACGACGTTTATATCTTCTTACCGTTATTCTTACCTACAAGAGTTCTTTAAGTTGATCGGCGTTCCGGTTTTACCGGCCTACCAGGACTTTCAGTTTAAGGTGAAAACCAAATTCAACCAAAACAATGAGCTGACGTTTATTGGGCTGGGTGCTATTGACCGGCTTAAGCTTAACCTAAATGCCGGTACAACTGAGGAAAACCGTTATGAACTGGCAAACATCCCAATCAATTCGCAAGATGATTATACCATAGGCGCAACTTATAAAAATTACCGTGCCAACGGCTATTCGTTACTTGCTTTAAGCCGTAATTACTTAAATAACCGAAGTTATAAGTATATAGGCAATGATGAATCAATGCCAAAATCGCTCGATTATTCTTCTAAGGAAGCTGAAAACAAGCTTCGTTACGAAAACGTATCCCAATACAATAACTACCGTATTAATGTTGGTGCCGGTGCCGAATATGCGCAATACAGTACCAATACCTATAATTTATTGCCTTTCGGAAG
Organism: uncultured Mucilaginibacter sp.; assembly: GCA_964657505.1. Classification (GTDB taxonomy): domain Bacteria; phylum Bacteroidota; class Bacteroidia; order Sphingobacteriales; family Sphingobacteriaceae; genus Mucilaginibacter_A. The sequence continues at coordinate 5,744 of CAZZVO010000106.1, read as the reverse complement.
CAATATCTACACCTCTAAACTTGACTTTTTTAAATACAATCTTTTTGGCCAGTTAAGCCGTTCCTACTTTAACGAAAAGTTGGGCCTGTCCTTCGGAATCAGGGCTGATGCAAACACTTATTCTTCTCAAATGAACAACCTGTTAAAAACCTTTTCCCCAAGGTTTTCAGCGTCCTATAGCCTTACCGATAAATTTAGTGTGAACTTTAATACTGGCATTTACTACCAGTTGCCTGCTTATACGGTTTTAGGCTACCGCGACAGTACCGGTGCGCTTACCAACAGAAATGTTAACTATATATCCAATAAACAGCTCGTACTTGGATTAGAGTACAACACGCTTAAAACTACCCGGTTTACCATTGAGGGCTTTTATAAGTATTACCAGAGATACCCGCTTGAAAAGATCCTCGGCGATACCATCCCACTTGCCAATTTGGGTGCGGATTTTGGGGTGATTGGCAACAGCCCTGTTGTTGGAACAAGTAATGGCCGTAGTTACGGCGTCGAATTTTTCGCACAGCAACGCTTGAATAAAGGCTTTTACGGCTTGTTTGCCTTGACCCTTTTTCGCAGTGAATTTCAGGATAAGAACGGTGTATACGTTCAATCCTCCTGGAACAACCGCTATATTTTAAGTATGACCGGGGGGAAGATACTGAAACGTAACTGGGAAATAGGTGCCAAATTTAGGCTAACCGGAGGAGGGCCTTATACGCCTGATGACCTTGCTGCAAGTTCCCTGATCAGCAACTACACGATTGATCCCCGTGCTGTTCCCAACTGGAATAAGCTTAACCAAAATATATTAGGCAGTTTTTACCAGGCTGACTTCCGGGTCGATAAAAAATATTATTTAAAAAAGTTTACGCTCAACGTGTACCTGGATATTCAAAATTTGACCAATAATGCCTACCGTTTACAGGATAATCTGGTTCCAGACTTGGGTGCAGACGGACACCTTCAGCCTTTGCCTGGTGATCCGTCTCGTTTTAAGACCAAATATCTAAACAATACCGGCGGCAATATTTTACCATCCTTAGGAATCATTTTTGCCTTGTAGTTAGCAGTAAATACCATGATTAATAGGCTTTATATTTTTTGCCAGTAAGCCTTGTTAGTTTTGCCAAATCTACTATTGCTGAAAACAGTATTTTTCAGTTTGTTAAACAACTAGGTTTTTATTTTTCGCTAAAAATTATTTTTCTGATAAAACTTTTTAATATATAATGATGAAACAAATAACCCCTAATCTTTATCACATTAATTTAGGCAATGTAAATGCTTTTGTAATTGAAGATGATGGTTTAACCCTGATTGATACCGGGCTGCCGGGAAAAACAGATAAAATATTTACGGCAATTAAAGATGCAGGGAAAAATCCTGTAGATATTAAACGAATTATACTAACGCATTTACATACAGACCATGCAGGTAACGCAGCAGAGATAAAACAACGTTTAAACATTCCGGTATTTGCCCACAGGATAGACGCAGAATTAATAGAAAAAGGTATTGCAGGAAGGCCGGCAAATTTAACGCCGGGTGTCATAAACTGGTTATTATATAATTTGGTGATTAAAAAAGCAGGGCGAATGATTTTGCCTGTTGTTGTAGAGGAAAAACTAGAAGATAATGATCTGGTCCCAGTTGCAGGAGGAATCCAGGTAATTCATACACCGGGTCATAGTGCAGGCCATATTGCATTATTGCTGAAAAGCGAAGGTGTGCTGATTGCTGGTGACATTTGTGCAAATGTTTTTGGCAACCTTGCCTTCACACCACTGTATGAAGACATTGTATTGGGTAAAGGCAGCATTTTAAAAGCGTCGGCTTTTTCTTTTGACAAAGCTGTTTTTGGCCACGGTTCCGAACTATTATGGAAAGCAAATAAAAAATTAGAAGAAAAATTTAGAGATGTGAAAGTCTAATCTACGCTGTTATCAAACGTTACTGGGTCCAAACTTGCTATTGTTATATTTTAAATTAGGCGTATAATTATTCTTATATTCAAGTAACATTAAAAGCTTGACTAACACTCTTAACTTAACCACTCGTCTCTAGTATTAGCCTTAACTACTAAAGTACATAACTATATCAGTAATAGCGGAACTGATAGTCAAAACGTTGCTTGTGAGGCTAATAGAACTTTTTAACTTTGACTATGCTCATGAAATCACCTTTCTTAAAACTTACAATTAAAACAGCTTTGGTAACAGCAGGTGTAATCCTGTTATATCAGATTTCAAATCTGCTACTGATCTATCATTATTTTACCTACGAATACTATATCACAGCGGTGGGTATAGTTGCACTGATTACTGGGTTTATCTTAACTAAAGGCTACCTATCTGAGAATTTAAGAATAGTAACCGTACCTGCTGAAGCTTTAAATAAAGATTGCGCACTAAATATACTTACGTCAAAAGAACTACAAATACTGGAGTTAATTCATCAAGGTAACACGAATAAAGAAATTGCAGCATTAAATTTTGTGGAGCTAAGCACCATCAAAACACACATCAATAATATATACGCTAAGCTCAAAGTAAGAGACAGGAAGGAAGCTTCAAAAGCATATACCATGCGTGCTTCAACTACAATTTCCACCTTTTCTCCACCCTCTAAAATTTGATTTTAGAAGCAAAACTTTACATTTTTGCACTTATGAATAACCGATACCTGTGGAAGTACGCCTTGATAACCGGTCTGTCAGTAAGCATTGTTGCCATGGCTGCATTTGCATTCGCTAATAGCCTTAATCATCGTTTCAATTGGGGTTTTAATCCTGTTACGCTACGCGGACTGACAGGATTATTAACACTTATCATACTGGCCATTGGAATCTACACTGCTATGGATAGCATGAAGCGCAATAACAATGGTAATTTGACTTATGGGCAAGCTGTACTTGCAGGATTAATTGTGGCTGTAACAACCGGCGTAATTTCGGCTATTGTCACTTTTATATACTGTCAGTTCATCAATCCAGATTATGCAGCTTATATGATATCTGAAAGTAGGAAAGTAATGGTGGCTGATGGAAAAAGCCTAGTGGAAATTGCTGCCAATACGGCGGATCTGCAAAAACAAATGACCGTACCTATGCAGGTGATACAATCTGTAATTGGTCAAACGGTTTCTGGAACTGTGATAGCTTTAATTATCGGTGTATTTGCCAAAACAAAAAAGTGAATTCATGAAATACTTAGTTACAATTGCCATCAGCCTGATTTCGTTAGTCTCACTTGCGCAGCAGAAGTCAAACCAATATATGTTGATCATTCGTTCAAAAGTTCCCGTTACAGCCTCAACGGGTGCCATTAACTCCAATATCGATCATTGGACGACCTGGATGGCTGGTTTGGGAAAGAGCGGTAAGATTGCAGCAGGTTACCGCCCTTCAGGCGACGGTATTACTTTAAGTGACGGTGGTAAAACCACAAAACAAAATCCTTATATTAATGCGGGTGATGTGATTAGTTCGTTTCTTATTATTAATGCTGCTGACCTGACTGAAGCTAAGCAGATTGCATCCGAATGCCCGGTCTTCGAGTTGCAGGGTAATGTCGAAATCAGGACCCTATCTAATACAGCCAATTGATCTGATCATGCTTAAAAAAGGGGAACATATTGAGGGTACGCCAGCAGAATTGCAGGTATTATTTGATCAGGATACTGAAGCAAAGTCATTTTTTGAAAGCTTATCCAAATCATATAAACAAGGATATTGTGATTGGGTCGGTTCTGCCAGGCAGGAAGAAACCCGAAAGGTTAGGGCCGCAAAGGCAATCATAATGCTTCGAAATAAACAAAAGACTTTAAAGATGTAGTTCAGTAAGTTCCCAAAAAAGCAAGAACTCGTGATATAAATAAGATAAGAGGCTTTTTCCTTATCATATTTTGCTTTACTTTTCAGAGCACAGTGTCCATAATAGGTGGTAAAAAGTGCAACTTATTGTTTAGCTTATATTTTTGATCCTTAAAGTTATAAACTAATATCATTATACTAAGTAAAAGCCTTCTAATCTAAGGACTTTTTCCACGTGTCTGAAATTTTCTTCTAAAGAAATATGCATGGTTTACATTCAAACGAAAGAATTCATGTAATTCAATTTTATAGGAGACAATAATGGTTGTTTCTACACGTCTGGTAGTCGGTGTTATATTAAGTACGGGGGATGAGGCTTTCGTGACTGCTCAGATATTAGTATCAGTTTTTTGCAGTCATGTAACAATTCGCATATTCATCAATCAAAAAAGTGATAAGAAGATTTTTATAAAAACGTAAGTTTAAGTTTGAAAGCAGCTTAAATAAATTGTTTGAGAGCAACACTACTTTTAACGATATTTATTGAAGATGACTGCCTCAACCACCAATACATCCCTTTCCCGCTCGCCTGGCCTGGACACTTTACGTGCCATAGCTGTACTTTCTGTCATGATGTTTCACCTTGGTGGTTATATGCCTCCCGCAATGTACCCGGCAACCAGGTATGGCTGGGCGGGCGTTGACCTTTTCTTTGTGTTAAGCGGCTACCTCATCGGTTCACAGCTATTGCGACCGATCCGTGATGGAAAGATGCTACGGTTCGGTGAGTTTTACCGGAAACGTGCCTACCGTATCCTGCCGGCTTATTTTACTGTTCTTGCTATTTATTACTTATGGCCTGCCTGGCGGGATGGAAATGGATTATCACCGGTATGGGAGTTTGTAACGTTTACGGTTAACTTATTTATTAAATATCCTGAAAACAATTCCTTTTCTCATGTCTGGTCGTTATGCGTAGAAGAACATTTTTATCTGCTGTTACCCTTACTTGTGTTCATTCTGTCGCGTAATCCTTCACTCGGTAAAACTACTATTGTACTGCTTATTGTTTTATTATCAGGTATTGCGCTTCGCTACTGGTTTTTAATACATACTCTCAGGCCGGTTGCCTCCCAGCATTTGCCATTTGTCATCGCGTATATTAAAAGAATATATTATCCTACTTACTCCCATCTGGATGGGTTACTGGCTGGTGTATCATTGTCATTAATAGAGATTTTCCGGCCCCTATGGTGGCAGGCACTGTCAAGATATGTGAACTGGCTGGCACTACTTGGAGTTTTGATCACTGGTTTTACTTTATTCCTGTTCCGCGATCGGTTTGTTTCTCCATATGGTGCAGCAGGAGTCAGTACGGTGATTGGTTTTCCGCTGCTTTCTTTAGGTTTGGCAATGTTAGTTGGTATAGCTGCCATGCCAGGCAACCAGTTAAGTACGCTCTTTATACCCGGGGCGCGTCCGCTTGCTACCATCGCCTTTAGTCTTTATCTTACCCATAAAGAAGTAGGTAACGTACTTTACCACTACTTTCCTAACTTTATGGATAAGCATCCAGGAGAAGGAACATTGCTGCTGTTGCCACTTTGCGTTGTAGTAGGCGGATTCCTCTACTTCTCAGTAGAGCGCCCGTTTCTTTGGCTACGAGATCGCAGAAGTCGAAAGGCACCAACTCCTAATCTGGATGCACGAAGTGAACCTGGATTGTAACTACAGGTACTTTGTTTAACCGATGGTTCTCTTACCTAAGATTTGCTTCAAAAAAAAATTTCCTATTATCATTTAACGAATGTGGCAGTTGCACAAGGGGTAGTTTGACCGAATATTCGACTTTCATATCGCTTTTCTTTTAGCTTTTAGGAAAGCTGAAATGGATTTGTTAAAAAAGCGATTAGGCCGAATAATGCTTGTTCAA
>CAZZVO010000105.1:0-12366 GCA_964657505.1 uncultured Mucilaginibacter sp. | reverse complement strand
GTGATGCTGTTTTTAGAGGTAAAAAATTCAGGTCAGCCCATTAATGTTACTTATTTTGAATGGATAAAGGCCGGAAAATTATCAATTCCTTTTTCTTTTCTGGTCGATCAGCTTAGCTCTTTAATGTTGCTGATCATTACCGGCGTTGGGTTTTTAATCCATGTTTATTCCATCGGTTATATGCACGATGACGAAGGGTTTGGCAAGTTTTTCGCTTACCTCAACCTCTTTATTTTCTTCATGTTGCTGCTGGTTCTCGGCTCTAATTATATCATTTTATTTATTGGTTGGGAAGGCGTTGGCCTATGTTCTTATCTGCTGATAGGATTTTGGTTTACAAATCCTGATTATGCAGATGCTGCCAAAAAAGCGTTTGTAATGAACCGTATCGGTGATTTAGGTTTCCTGATTGCTATTTTCGTAATGATCGCCACTTTCGGCAGTGCTTCTTTTACCGATGTTTTTTCAAAGGCGGCAACTTTAAATATCGGCAATCCAACTTTAGTACTGATAACCATTTTACTATTTGTTGGTGCAACTGGTAAATCGGCACAAATCCCACTATTTACCTGGCTGCCGGATGCAATGGCTGGCCCGACACCGGTTTCTGCTTTAATTCACGCAGCAACAATGGTTACAGCCGGTATTTATATGATTGTTCGTTCCAACGTATTGTTCACCTTGGCTCCGGTTACAATGCATATAATCGCTGTAATTGGCTTGGCAACTATTTTATTGGCTGCAATTATTGCCATCGCCCAAACAGATATTAAAAAAGTTCTGGCTTACTCAACCGTTTCGCAATTGGGTTATATGTTTTTGGGCTTAGGCGTTGGCGCTTACACTGGTGCTTTTTTCCATGTAATTACCCATGCTTTTTTTAAGGCACTTTTATTTTTATGCGCCGGTTCTGTAATCCATGCCGTAAGCGGTGAACAAGATATGCGCAGCATGGGCGGTTTGCGTAAAAAGCTGCCAATTACTTTTATCACAATGCTGATTGGTGCTATCGCGATCTCCGGGATTCCGCCTTTTTCCGGTTTTTTCTCCAAAGATGAAATCCTGGCGCACGTTTTCGTTCATAGTAAAACCATGTATGTTTTAGGTGTTTTGGGATCGATGTTTACTGCATTTTACATGTTCCGTTTAATTTATCTCACTTTCTACGGAAAATTTCGCGGCACTAACGAACAGGAACATCACCTGCATGAATCTCCTTCTTTAATGACTATTCCTTTAATCGTTCTGGCAATACTTTCTATAGTTGGAGGTTTCATTGGAGTTCCCGAAGCTTTAGGCGGAAACCATTGGCTCGAACATTATTTATCACCAATTTTTGCTTCAGCAGCAGCGCAAACATCAGAATTTTCCATCTCCCACAGTTTGGAACTAACATTGATGGCGGTTTCGGTAACTGGAGCAGTTTTAGCAATAATTTACGCTTCGATTCAATATAGTAAAGGCGGAAACCTGCCGGTTGCAGAAGGAGAAGACCGTACGCCAATTAATACTTTAGCTTATCACAAGTTTTATATTGATGAATTGTATGATTTCATCATCCGTAAACCTTTAGATGCAACTTCCAAATTCTTCTACAAAATTATCGACTTGAAAATCATTGACGGATTTGTAAACGGTTTGGGAAAAGTTTCCATAGAAAGCAGCAAAGGATTACGGTTGCTGCAAACCGGAAATGTCGGTTTCTATATTTTTGTAATGGTAATCGGTATTATTGCCATGATGGCCTACAGTTTATTCAGGATTTAACAGCTTGCAAAATTAAGATATGACCTTTATTCTACTCTTTTTACCTCTTTTTGCAGCCCTTGTCCTGTTACTGTTTAAAGGTCAGCAGGTAAAAAATATAGCTTTATTTTTTGCATTGGCAGAGTTGGTTGTTGCAGGTATAATGGTTTCTAATTTTCATGCAGAGACTTCTTCATATCAATTTGTAATTGATTATCCATGGATACAAAACTGGGGAATCCATTTTAAGGCTGGGGTTGATGGGATCAGCATCTTTATGGTTATCCTAACCACACTTTTAGTACCAATAATCATTTTATCTTCCTTCAAACATCAATACGATAAGCCTTCGTCCTTTTATGCGCTGATCCTTTTTATGCAAACAGGTTTGCTATTAGTGTTTACAGCGATGGATGGCTTTCTTTTTTATGTGGGTTGGGAAACTGCATTGATCCCAATTTATTTTATCTGTACTTTATGGGGCGGAGAAAATAAGATTAAAGTCACTATCAAATTTTTCATTTACACATTTGCCGGTTCACTGTTCATGTTGTTGGGCATTATTTATCTGTATCTGCAAACACCGGATAAAACTTTTGATATACAATCTTTTTACAACCTTAGCTTTGATGCTTATCATCAAGGCTGGATATTTTGGGCTTTCTTTATTGCATTTGCTATTAAAATGCCAATTTTCCCATTCCATACTTGGCAGCCAGATACTTACACAACTGCACCAACAGCAGGAACAATGATGCTATCCGGCATTATGCTGAAGATGGGAATTTACGGTGCTATTCGTTGGTTGATACCAATTGCGCCGCTTGGCTTTGCGCAATGGCAAAGTACAGCAATTATCCTTTCCGTAATCGGGATTGTTTACGCTTCGCTGATCGCTTTTAACCAGAAAGATGGAAAACGGTTAATTGCCTATTCTTCTATCGCCCACGTTGGTTTGATAGCAGCCGGGATTTTTGCATGGAATATTCAGGGTATGCAGGGCGCAGTTATTCAGATGCTTAGTCACGGAATTAACGTTGTAGGTTTGTTTTTTGTGATTGATATCATCAGCAGAAGGATAAATACCCGCGATATTAGTTTGATGGGCGGCATTGCCAAAAGCGCACCTTTCCTCGCTGCTTCTTTTCTCATCATCATTATGGGAACCGTTGCGCTTCCTTTAACCAATGGTTTTATTGGCGAGTTTTTGCTGATGAATGGGATTTATCAATACAACATCTGGCTGGTTGCTATCGCTGGTTTGACCATAATTTTCGGGGCAGTTTACATGCTTCGTTTATACAAACAAATTATGCAAGGCGAAACCAACACACTTACAGCTACTTTTACAGATGTTTCGGATTCAGAAAAAATAGTTTTGATAACCATTTGTGCTTTGGTTATCCTGATTGGCGTGTATCCGCAGCCTTTACAACACCTTTCTGAAGCCAGCGTAAGCAACCTGATTGAGCAGGTAAATCAAAAATTAATATCAGCTAAATAAAAAATGGGTAGTCTTATTACAATTTCTGTTTTAGCCATAGTTGTTTTGTACTTAGGATTATATGGTGCAAAAAAAGCATTGCTGCCGGTAACCGTTATCGGTTTGCTTGTTGCTGCAGGTTTTGCAGTAGCACAATGGAATACGGTTGCAAAACCAATCTACAGCGGAATGATTTTATTTGATCATTATGCAATTGCGTTTTCAGTAATTACGATTCTATCAACTGTTTTAATTGTCCTGCTTTCCCGAAATTACTTTGAAAGGATCAGCGAGCATGTTGCCGAATATTACGCCATAATCCTCTTTTCTTTAGCTGGAATCATCGTGATGGTTTCGTACCATAATCTAACTATGCTGTTTATAGGCATAGAAATTATGTCGGTAAGTTTATACATCCTCGCAGGGATTAAGAAAAGGGATTTTGCTTCTAACGAAGCAGCTTTAAAATATTTCCTGATGGGTGCTTTTTCTACAGGTTTCCTGTTGTTTGGGATTACACTAATTTATGGCGCTACAGGTTCTTTTGATTTAGAAGTTATTCGGGATTACATTTTATCTAATCCACATGGTATTTCTTCCATATTTTACACAGGTATTTTGCTGATTATAGTTGGGTTATGCTTTAAAGTTGGTGCTGCTCCTTTTCACTTTTGGGCACCAGATGTTTACGAAGGATCACCAACCTTGATTACGGCTTACATGGCAACCGTAGTTAAAACAGCAGGCTTTGCGGCGTTTCTACGTTTATTTGCCGTCTGCTTTGCACCATTGGCAGATTTCTGGTCGCCTTCATTATTAATCATTACGATTATTACTTTGTTTATCGGTAATATTACTGCATTGTATCAGCATAACTTTAAACGGATGCTAGCGTTTTCTAGCATATCGCATGTTGGTTATATGTTGTTTGCTATTGTTGCTTTAGGTGTTGCCTCTGCAAATGCTGTTTTTGTATACGCAACTGCTTATTCGATTGCATCCATTATTGCTTTTGGTGTTTTGATGTTGGTGCAGCAGCAAACTGGCAACAGCAACTTTGAAAACTTTAACGGTTTGGGCAAAAGCAATCCGTTCCTTGCTTTTGTGTTAACCATCTCCATGCTTTCTTTAGCAGGTATTCCTTTAACAGCAGGCTTTATTGGTAAGTTCTTTATGTTCTCCAGGGCATTATCACAATACCAAATCTGGCTAACAGTGCTTGCAGTAGTTAATGCTATCATCTCTATATTTTATTATTTCAGGGTGATTATAGCTATGTATTTTAACCAAGAAGAGCGTTCTGCCATCAGCATTCCTGTTAACATAAGTTTCGTCTTGGGTCTGTCTGCTTTAATTACGCTCATCATCGGTGTATATCCAGGTTTCATAGCAAATATTATTTAGCTTTCCTGCCGAACTACAATTAATTTAATATTTGTAGTTTTACACACTAACATTGCTAATGAGAGAAGTTTGGGAACATTTAACAAACCTTGTGGATGCACAAGCCATCATCAGCAAGGGAGGAATCTACCTAATATTTTTTATCGTTTTTGCTGAAACCGGTTTGTTTTTCGGATTTTTTCTTCCGGGAGATTACCTGCTGTTTTTAGCAGGTATTTTTTGTGCAACAGGTTTGTTAGAAGTTTCTATCTACCAGTTGCTTTCCACACTATTTGTGGCAGGAGTTTTAGGCAATTACGTTGGCTATTGGTTTGGTTACAGTACTGGCAGAGTGCTTTTTAATAGAAGTGATTCGTTCTTTTTTAAGAAGCGCTACGTTTATATGGCCGAAGATTTTTTTAAAAAATATGGCGGCATGGCTCTTGTTTTCGGCCGATTTTTTCCAATTATCCGAACTTTTGCGCCTATCTTTGCAGGAGTTGCGAGAGTTAAGTTTAAAAAATTCACTATTTACAATTTGTTGGGTAGTTTTTCCTGGGTGTTGTTGCTTACTTTACTTGGATTTTTTCTGGGTAAGAAGTTTCCGGGAATAGTTCATTACATGCCTTATATCATAGTAGGACTTATTATTTTCACGGCATCACCTATTGTTGTGGCTTATTACAAAACAGCAAAAAACAATCCTGAACAAAAAGATTTACCTCATTAAAAACACTATTTAATAAAAATAATAATTATGACTTTAGAACATTCTTGGCGTACAATTCCACCTGGTGAAGGTGATAAATCACCTCAACGTGTTAACGCTATTATTGAGATTCCGAAAGGATCCAAGTGTAAATATGAAATAGATAAAGATTACGGCCTGCTGCGTTTAGACAGGGTTTTGTTTTCATCTGTAATGTATCCGGCTAATTATGGTTTTATCCCACAAACTTATTGTGATGATAATGACCCTTTGGATATTTTAGTTATTTGTTCGCAAGAAGTGGTGCCATTATGTTTGGTAGAAGCTAAAGTAATTGGTGTAATGCACATGGTTGACAAAGGCGAAAGAGACGATAAAATTATCGCTGTTGCAGCAAATGATATGTCTGTAAATTATATCAACGATATTTCAGACCTTCCTCCGCATACAGAAGCAGAGATTACCCGGTTTTTCGTGGATTATAAAAAGTTGGAACATAGTAATGAAGTTACTGTTGAACAATTTGAAGGAAAAGAAGCAGCTTATCGAATTATTGAAGAAAGTATTGAGCTGTATAAAACAACGTTTCAGAAACAAAGTATTTAATGGGTCCTGATCTTGACATTAGCGGTTTTCATGCTTTCTTAACTGTTTTTTTAGTATTTCTAAATGGTTTTTTTGTAGCAGCCGAATTTGCAATTGTTAAGGTCCGGTCTTCCCAAATAGAGGTACAGGCAAAAACCGGGAGCCAGGTAGCAAAAATCACCAAAAGCATTATCCACCACCTGGATGAATATCTTGCCGCTACACAATTAGGTATTACACTTGCTTCCCTTGGGCTTGGCTGGGTTGGCGAGGAGGTAATGACCAAACTTGTTTTTAATTTGTTTGGCCTTTTTCATATTACCGTTTCCGGCTCTTTTGCGCAAAACTCAGGCCATTTCATGGCCTTTTTAATTATTACTATATTACATATTGTTTTTGGCGAACTGGCACCCAAAACTTATGCTATACAACAACCTGTTAAAACGAGTTTATTTATTGCGTTGCCGCTGCGCTTTTTCTATATCATTTTTAGACCATTCATCTGGTTGTTAAATCACCTTGCAAATGCTATTTTAAGCCTTTTTGGTATAGAAACTTCGCAGTCAAACGAAGCACATCACAGTTCCGAAGAGTTACAGTACTTGTTAGATAAAGGAAAAGAAAGTGGTGTATTGGATTCTACCGAGCACGAACTTATTAAAAACGTTTTTGATTTTAATGGCCGGGTGGTTAAAAACATCATGGTTCCCAGAACAAAAATATCAGGTGTGGAATTGCATTGCAGCAAGGAAGAATTACTTAGCCGTGTTACCAAAGAAGGCTATTCCAGGATGCCGGTTTATGATGATACGATGGATAAAATTGTAGGTATTGTACAAGCAAAAGATATTTTGCCCTTGCTGGTAAACCAAACGGATTTTAACTTAAAAGATATTATCAGGGTGCCTTACTTCATACCAGAAACCAAAAAAATAAATGATTTGATGGCGGAGCTGCAGTTGAAGCGGATACAAATAGCCATTGTGCTGGACGAGTTTGGCGGAACAGCCGGAATGGTTACGTTAGAAGATATTGTAGAAGAATTGGTAGGCGAAATCCAGGACGAGTATGACGAGGAGAAACCGATTGTAGAGCGCGTTAACTCAACGGAATTTGTAATCAATGCTTTAGCCAGTATTTATGATGTAAACGAGCAATTGCCGCACGATTTGCCCGAAGACGGCGACTTTGATACTGTTTCTGGTTGGTTAGGCGAGATTTTTGGTAAGATACCCGAAGTCGGCGAGCAAAAAGAAGCCAATGGTTACAACATTACCGTGTTAAAAAAAGCAGGACAAAATATTGAATCAGTTAAGTTAGAGTTGTTGCTTAACGAAGAAGATGTGTCAGACGATGATTAGGCTTTTGTAGCGATAAAAGATGTATTTATTTTATGCACCTCAATTAATTATTCAAGATTGTTTTCTGGATGAAGAGGAAAGCAGGCATTGCATAAAAGTACTTCGATTACAAAAAGATGATTTGATTGAAGTAATTGATGGTAAAGGGAACTTTTATCATGCAAAAATAACTTCTCCCGATCCTAAAAAAACCCGTTTTGTCATCCAGCAAACGCAGCAGGAATTTGGTAAGCGAAACCATTATCTGCACATCGCTGTTGCCCCGACTAAAAATATCGAACGGTTAGAATGGTTTGTAGAAAAAGCTACCGAAATTGGTATCGACGAGATTACACCAATTCTTTGCCATCGTTCGGAACGTAAGATCATCAATCACGACAGGCTAAATAAGATTGTAACTTCTGCTATGAAGCAATCTATTAAAGCCTATCATCCGCAGTTAAACCAACTTAGTACTTTGTCTTCTCTGTTGCTGGTAGAAACGGAGGCTCAAAAATGGATTGCCCATTGTGCCGATGCAAAGAAAGTATCGATAAAAGAAGCATTAATCCCTCAAAAAAAGTATTTAATATTGATTGGTCCCGAAGGTGATTTTTCTCCGCAGGAAATCGATCTGGCTTTAAAAAATCAATTCCAAGCCATAACTTTAGGGAATAGTCGTTTAAGAACAGAAACGGCTGCATTAGAAGCTTGTTTTGAAACCAATTTTTTAAACCGGATATGAAATATTTATTGCTGATTTGCTTTTTCTCCCTGTTTCATCCAATTGAACCAACTTATAGAATTGCAAAAATAAAATATAACGGTGGCGGCGATTGGTATGGCGACAGAACTGCATTAACCAATTTGATCAAATTTTGTAATGAGAACTTGAAAACCAATATCAAACCTGAAGAAGATGTGGTAGAAGTTGGAAGCGAAACGTTGTTCAACTATCCTTTTACGTTTTTAACAGGCCACGGCAATGTGGTTTTTTCTGACCAGGAAGTTAGAAACCTGCGTAAGTATTTAATTGGTGGCGGTTTTTTGCATATTGATGATAACTACGGGTTAAACGTATTCATCCGGCCACAAATGAAAAAGGTTTTCCCTGAATTGGATTTTGTTGAACTTCCTATAAACCATCCAATATTTCATCAAAAATATGCTTTCCCAAACGGATTGCCTAAAATACATGAGCATGACGGCAAACGGCCACAAGGTTTTGGGTTGATTTTTAAAGGCCGTTTAGTGTGTTTCTATACGTACGAATGTGATTTAGGAAACGGCTGGGAAGATTTTGGAACGTATGCAGGAGATACACAGGAAAGCAGGTTAAAAGCATTAAAAATGGGGGCTAATTTAATCCAATACGCTTTAACACAGTAGTTTTGATTTCGGATAAAAAAGAAGTTCAATAAAATAACTTCCTTTTTAAACAATACTTCTTTTACCTGCATAAAAGATGTATCAATATTGAAAAGTTATCTAAAGCAAAATGCCTTCATTTTTCAACGAAGGCATTTACTTTAATCCTAATCAGGAATATTTACAACTGAATCTTTTTAGGGCTTTTTGCTTTTTTAACTCTGAAATGTTCTTTGTTTGCGGGGTTAATTTCTGCAGCACCAATCATACCCATTGCACAACGGAAGCCAACTTCGGCATTGGTGTCTTCTTCATCCATAAACCGGCGTGTAGCCGGGTTTAACCAGTATGCACGATCGTTCCATGAACCGCCTTTGTAAACTTTAGAATGATCATTCACTAAAGTAGTTGTGCCGTACAAAGTTGTATTTACAGAATCACCATAACCTCTTACATCAGGTGTAAAAGATTTACCAGAATTATTGGCTGCTGTTACCGCGCTTAAAGTTGGGTTTGCATTAGCTGCATTTGTTTCGGCAGCCGTGGCGCGTTGCCCGTTTAGCTCGCTCCATTTTTGTTTCTTGTTAGTTTTAGCAAGGTCTTTAATAGGATGGCCGTATTTATCTTTTGCAAGCAATCCTTTATCCGTGTTGGCTAACCTTTTATCGGTGTAAACATTACCACGAAAAGGGTTAAAATCTTCGAAATCTTCGTATGATAACTGACGGTAAGTATCTGCTGTCCATTCATTTACATTACCTGCCATATTGTATAAGCCAAAATCATTTGGCACATAAGACCTTACTGGCGCAGTAATATCAGCCTTATCATTTAAAGCACCGCCAGTTCCCATGTTATCACCGGCACCACGTTTAAAGTTGGCTAAAATTAAACCGCGGGTACTCTTTTTAGGAGACCTAACACCCATTCCATTCCAGGGATAAACTTTTCCATCGCTGATATTTTCGTACTGCGTATTGCCTGCTAAAGCCAAAGCCGAATATTCCCATTCTGCTTCTGACGGCAAGCGGTAAGGTTGCTTCAAAACACCATCTTCAATACGTGCCGGCCGGGTAGGGGCTTTACCGCCTGTTGGTTTTATTGCCGGATTCAAATCTTTTGGCATGTGTTTGCCATCGATGCCCGCACCGCGATATTGTCCGTTTAAATAAATATCTGTGTTAAAAGCAGCGCCGCTACCGGTTTTGCCACTTTTGCTCATTGTTTTCCAATCGGTAATAATGCCACGTTCACGCAAAATCTCTTCGTTTACGCGTTGTGTACGCCAATCGCAATAATCATTGGCCTGATCCCAGCTTACTCCAACCACAGGATAATCTTGGTAGCCGGGATGACGAAGGTAATTATCAACATAAGGCTCATTGTAAGATAATGGCTGGCGCCAAACCAAAGTATCTGGCAAGGCATTGTAGTAAAGTTCGCGGTCTTGTGGATAAGTTCTTTTGATCCAGTATAAATATTCCAGCCAGTCAGTATTTGCCACCTCAGTTTCATCCATATAAAAGGAAGCAACGGTAACCCTTCTGCGGATGTTGTTGTAGTCGAACTGCAAGTCTTCATTTAAAGAACCTCCCAAAACAAAAGTACCACCTTCAATGGGTACCAGACCCGGGCCAGGCGCAGGATGTTTTTTTGCAAAAACCTGAAACCCACCGTTGGTGCGGTCATTATAAGCCCATCCCGTTTTTGGAGATTTTGCTTTATTGCAACTACTTAATACCCCGCCAAGTATAAATACTGTTATGGCACATATGATAAAATTTCTTTTCATTTTCTTTCTAAATCCTGTCAAATGTAAATTTAATATAATTCGCAAAAAACGCCAATAAAAAATTTATGCATCACCAATTTATCTTTTTAAAGATATTATTATATTCAACGAAATTACTTCTTTAGGGTTACAGCAGATCAAAATTTATTTAGCTTTGGCAATAAGCCTATTATAAAGAAGTTATTTGCTTTGTAAAACGGTTTTTATATTTGTTTATTCTGTTAAGAGTAGAAAAATTTAGTGCTGGCTTTAACTTATTATTTCAATTTAATGAAAATTAATACAATAATTAAAAGAGTTTCAATATTAGCAATAAGTTTAGGTTTTAACATCTTTTATGCAGATGCCCAGGTTAACGGCACAAATACCAACGGCAGTTCTACTTCCGGGGCGTTGCTAACTGCGGTTCCTTTTCTCACAGTTTCCCCCGATGCACGTTCTGGTGCTATTGGCGATGCCGGTGTAGCTTTATCGTCTGATAAAAATGCGAATTATTGGAACCCTTCGAAACTGGCTTTTATTGAAAATGGCGACCAGCTTTCCTTATCTTACAGTCCATGGTTGAGAAAATTAGTGCCAGATATAAACCTGGCCTATTTGAGTTACGCGCACAAACTGGACGACCGTAATACAATTGGACTTTCTTTAAAATATTTTAACCTCGGAAAAATACAGTTGGTTGATATTAACCAGCAAGACCAAGGCACTTATACGCCTAATGAATTTGCTATTGATGGCAGTTTTGCCCGTAAGTTTGGCGAAAATTTTTCGCTGGGTACTTCGTTGCGCTACATCTATTCCAACTTGTCTAACGGCAGTTTTGCAGATGGTCAGCAGACAAAGCCAGGGCAAGCGATAGCAGCAGATGTTTCTTTATATTATAAAAATCCAACCCAGTTTTTAGGTCAGGATGATTTGTTTGCAGTAGGTATGAACATATCCAACATCGGTTCTAAAATAAGTTATACGGAAACCGGGCAGAAGTATTTTTTACCTACCAATTTAAGGGTTGGCGTTGCTAATACCTGGTATTTAGATTCTTATAATGAATTAACAGCCACAGTTGATGCGAACAAATTACTGGTTCCGAGCAATCCAAATTCTACCGCGAGTGTTCCGTCTGGTATTTTTGGTTCTTTTACAGATGCTGGTTTTAGCGGAGAAATAAAAGAAATCAATTTTGCCGGCGGATTGGAATATTGGTACAACCACCAATTTGCTTTGCGTACCGGCTACTTTTACGAAAACCCAAACCGGGGCAACCGCAAGTATTTAACACTCGGCGTAGGTTTGCGTTACGAGGATTTTAACCTGGACTTTTCTTACTTAGTGGCCAACCAATTGCAAAGTGCACTGGCCAATACTTTGCGTTTTACTTTGGGTTACAGCTTTGGTAGAAATCTCTCCAAAAAATAATTAAGCCTATCAGTTAGCGCGATGAAAATAAAAGTTGGTTTTGGGTTTGACGTCCATCAACTAAAGCAAGGCCATCCTTTTGTTTTGGGCGGCGTAAATTTAGAACATATTTCCGGGGCTTTTGGCCATTCTGATGCAGATGTATTGATCCATGCCATTTGCGATGCTTTGCTTGGTGCTGCTAACCTTCGTGATATTGGTTTTCATTTTTCTAATACTGATGAACGTTGGCGGGGCATCAGCAGTTTATTGCTGTTAAAAGAAGTAGTGAGGTTATTAGGAGAGAAAAATTACACCATCGGAAATATTGATGCGATGGTTTGTTTGGAAGCACCAAAAATCAACCCGCAAATTCCTGCCATGAAAAAATACATTGCCGAAGCAGCCGAAATAAGCGAAGAAGATATTTCCATCAAAGCCACCACAAACGAACAATTAGGTTTTATTGGTAGGGAAGAAGGTGTGGTTGCTTACGCAGTTTGTTTAATTGAAAAGATTTAGGGTGATAAATTTAGTGTGATAAAAGAAGTATGCGCTGTCATTT
>CAZZVO010000104.1:0-12406 GCA_964657505.1 uncultured Mucilaginibacter sp. | reverse complement strand
TGTTTATTTTATGGTCGAGCGTGCCGTTTAGCGATATCCGCTTTGAATCATTGTTTGCCTGCAGCCCGGTATTAACACGGTAACCTACGCCAACCGTAAACTGGGTTTTCTCGGTACCGCTCGATACCCTTAAGCTTTGGTCCCAAACCATTGAATTTCTAAGCAGCAATTTAGGCCAATCAGTACTTACACCCTCATTTAACGCACGCTGTTCTGTTGCGGTTAATCCATAAGGGTTTGTACTGCCGCTGCCTTGCAGAACTGCACCTTGAAGTGCGTCTGTTTGAAGCTGTGCAAACTGGGCACCATTCAGCAATTTCAGGCTACCTTCCAATTTGCTAACACCATAATAAGAATCATAAGAAGTAACGGTTTGCCCAACACGGCCACGGTTTGTAGTGATCAAAAGTACACCGCCCGAAGCACGCGAACCGTAAATAGCGGTTGCAGAAGCACCTTTAAGCACATCAACACTTTTAATATCGTTTGGGTCTATGTTTTCTATGGAATTATAATAAGGTTGCCCGTCGAGAACAATCAGCGGCCCGTCAGTTCCGGGGGTAGCACCTATTGTACGGTTACCTCTAAGGATGATAGTTGGCCCATTAGCACTATTAATTACGTCAAGGCCGGCAACCCGGCCCTTAAGCTGGTCAATAACGTTGGATGCAGGTATCTCCTGCAAAACTTTTGCATCAACCGTAGCTACAGTTCCGGTTACGTCTTGTCTTTTCAAGGTTCCGTAACCTACTACAACTACATCATTTAGAACTTTCGAATTTTGTGCCAACGGTATCGAGCCTAAATTTGTCGTTCTTCCTGTTATCGCCTTTTCGACAAACACATAACCTATAAAAGAAATAGTAATGCTTTTAGCGGTTGCAGGAGTGTTTAGCGTAAAATTACCGCTGATATCGGCCGTTACCGCTGTATTTGTCCCATTAATTCGTACCGTAGCGCCAGTTAAAGGTTCGCCTTTCTCATCCACAATTTTACCGCTAATTGTAGCGGTTTGTGCATGAAGTACAACAGAAGACAATGTAAATAAAAATGTCATTAAATACATTCTCCACCGATTTAAGAGTTGGAATATTCTCATATTAAGATTGATAATTAGAAATTAAATGGTTTTTGTTGGATGTTTTGTTTTAGAAGCAGCGTTTGCTTTTATTGGTGGTTAACTAACTGTTGCAGGTTTATTATCAACAAAACATCTTTATTACATAACGATACAAGCACTTAAACATAAGCACTTTGAAAAACGAGGGGGACTAACTCCACTACAGTTGTGTGCAATTCTCTTCATATAGTCAGTTTTAATTGTTACGTCTAATTTTTTGGATGGTGTTTCATCTCCAAAAAGCATCAGAAAAAATTTGTACGGTTATGATTGGTTGGCTAAAAGTATGAAAAAATAAATTAAATGCAATCGATTGCAAAAAATAATTTAAATTTGTTGAAAAATAATTTAAAGGTCTTTTAAAACTAGTTTGTGAGTGAGTTGATACCAATCAATGATAAATAGCATTTGAATGAAATTATCGATAGTAATTTTAAAAGCGTTTTGTTTTGAAGAAGATTTAGTAGTTGTAGTTACCACTGGTTAATATGTAATCGATTGCATTGGCATTAAAATCTGATGCTTCTTTTATCGGTAAAAATCAACCCGCCTTTATATTAGTTCCAATAAACCAATTATAGTATGAGCGCATCGTTTTCACCAAAAAAGCCTTTATTATTAGCAACACTATTGCTGTGCAGCACTGTTCTTTGCCTTGCCCAAACTCAGCAAAAAGGACTGAAAGATTATTACAAAAACTATTTTCCAATAGGCGTGGCGGTTTCGCCCAAATCGCTTCAGGGAAAAGAAGCCGGACTGATCTTATCGCAATTCAACAGCCTCACCCCGGAAAATGCCATGAAAATGGGACCAATTCATCCCGAAGAAAACCGTTATTATTGGAAGGACGCAGATTCAATCGTCAGCTTCGCACAAAAAAATGGTTTAAAAGTACGCGGCCATAATTTGTGCTGGCATGAGCAGACACCACGGTGGATTTTTAAAGATGCCGAAGGAAAAGAGGTTACAAAAGAAGTATTGCTGAAAAGGTTGCACGACCATATTACAACTGTGGTGAACCGTTACAAAGGTAAAATTTACGCCTGGGATGTGGTGAATGAAGCCATCGACGATAATCCTTCCAACTTTTTACGCAACTCCATGTGGTACAAAATCTGCGGGGAGGATTTTATTTTCAAAGCTTTTGAATACGCACACGAAGCCGACCCGGAAGCGGTTTTATTTTACAACGATTACAACACAGAGCGGCCAGAAAAAAGGGAACGGGTTTACAAACTTTTAAAAAAGTTGGTAGATGCTAAAATCCCGATCAATGCCGTTGGTTTGCAAGCACATTGGTCGCTGGAAGAACCAAGTCAGCAAGAATTGATTGAAACCATCAAGAGGTTTTCTTCTTTAGGTTTGAAAGTACAGATCACCGAATTGGACGTTTCCGTTTATCCCTGGGAGAAAGAAAAGCGCAGTTTAAAGCCGGGTGAATCCGATGCTTTTACGCCGGAAGCAGAGCAAAAACAGGTGAACAAATATGCTGAAGTGTTTAAAATCTTCCGCGATTATAAAAGTGTAATTTCTGGTGTTACTTTCTGGAATGTTTCTGATAAGTATTCCTGGCTGGATGAATATCCGGTGGTTGGAAGAAAAAATTATCCATTATTATTCGATCAAAACTATCAACCTAAAAAAGCTTATTGGAGCGTGGTCAACTTTTAAAACAGCAATCTATAAAGCTTTATGAAAAAATTCTTTCAAAATATAAATTTAAAATTGAGCTGTTTTGGCACACATGCTTCTTTTATCGGTCTTTTTTTGGTGTTGATATTATGTCTCTTTCAGCAAAAAACATTTGCCAATATTGGCAATGATATTTACATCTCTTCCAAAAAAGCAAAAGGTTCTTTTACGCTTTCGGCAGGTAAAAAATCAGCAGCAATCAACGTTAGTGAAACTGATTTTCCTGGCGTGATTCGTGCCGCAAAAGATCTTCAAAAAGATATAACTGCCGTAACAGATGCTGCGCCAGATTTCTCCACCAAAAAAACATCGGTAAAAGAAGTAGTATTGATTGGAACGATCAGAAAAAATCCAATAATTGATCGTTTAATTCAGCAGAAAAAACTAAACGTAAGCGGAATTGCAGGCAAATGGGAAACCTTTTTAATCCAAGTGGTAGAAAAACCAATGCCCGGCGTTGACCGTGCTTTGGTGATTGCAGGCAGCGATAAACGGGGAACTATTTTCGGTATTTATGATGTTTCCGCTCAGATCGGCGTTTCGCCCTGGTATTATTGGGCCGATGTTCCGGTTAAAAAGCAAAAAGAATTGTACGTTATTCCGGGAAGGCACACACAAGGAACGCCGGTTGTAAAGTACCGCGGAATTTTTATTAATGATGAAGCACCGGCTTTTTCTGGCTGGACGAAAGCGAAATTTGGCGGTGTAAACCATGAAATGTATTCGAAAATGTTCGAACTGATCTTGCGTTTAAAAGGCAACTATTTGTGGCCGGCCATGTGGGGAAACGCTTTTAATGATGACGATCCGCTGAATAGAAAAACTGCGGATGATTATGGAGTTGTAATGGGAACCTCGCACCATGAGCCAATGGACCGCGCGCAGCAGGAGTGGAAGCGATACGGAAAAGGGGAGTGGAACTACGAGCACAATGGCGACGTGCTGCGCGAATTTTGGAAAAAAGGCATCCAAAATATGGGTTCGGCAGAAACAATTGTAACCGTTGGGATGCGCGGCGATGGCGATATGCCAATGGGCGAAGGCAGCAACATTAAATTGTTAGAGAAAATTGTGGCTGATCAGCGTAAAATCATCTCCGAAGAAACCAAAAAAAAGATTACCGAAACGCCGCAAATGTGGGCTTTGTACAAAGAAGTTCAGGATTATTACGATAAAGGCATGCGCGTGCCGGATGATGTAACGCTGCTTTTATGCGATGATAATTGGGGCGATATCCGCAAGTTGCCAAAACCCGGCGAAGCCAAAAGGAGCGGAGGTTATGGGATTTATTATCACTTTGATTATGTTGGCGATCCGCGGAATTATAAATGGCTCAACACAAATCCAATTACCAAAACCTGGGAACAAATGCATTTGGCAAACGAATACGGCGCGAACCAAGTTTGGATTGTAAATGTAGGCGATTTAAAACCAATGGAATTTCCAATCTCTTTTTTCCTGGATTATGCCTGGAACCCGAAAAAGATTGGAGCAGACCAGTTGCAAAAATATACACAAGATTGGGCAGCAAAACAATTTGGGCCGCAATATGCCAATCAGATTGCTGATATTCTTTCCAAGTACAGTAAATACAATGGAAGAAGAAAGCCGGAATTGTTGGATCAGCATACTTATAGTTTAACTAATTACAAAGAATTTGAAACGGTTGTTGCAGATTACAATCAACTTAAAACAGAAGCTAAGCAACTGAATGAAAAAATTCCTGCTGCTTATAAAGATGCTTATTACGAATTGGTTTTGCATCCGGTTTTGGCTTGCGCCAACTTAAATGAATTGTATTTTTTAGTTGCTAAAAACAGCATGTATGCCGCGCAAGGTAGAAGTGCAACCAACGATTTGGCTGATCGTGCGAAGAAATTGTATGCAAAAGATGCCGAGATTTCTAAATATTACAACGATACTTTAGCTGGCGGAAAATGGAGCCACATGATGGATCAAACGCATATCGGTTACACGTACTGGCAGCAACCGCCGGTTAATAAAATGCCTGAAGTAAAGCAAATTGAAGTTCCAGCCGCGGAAAATATGGGCGTAAGTATAGAAGGTTTATCTGCCTGGTGGCCAAATGATTTGAGCAAAGCGGTATTGCCTGAATTTACTCGTGGCCAAAATGCTGTTCATTATTTGGATATTTTTAACCGTGGTCGAACTCCTTTTGATTATACAATTGAAACCAAAGTTAACTGGCTTAAAATTTCCCTAAAAAACGGAAAAATTGAAAAAGAACAACGGGTTTTAGTTAGTGTAGATTGGGACAAAGCACCACAAGGTTTGCAACAAATACCGATTACAATTATGGGTGCAAATGGTGTAAAAGTAATTGTACAGGCAACAATCAACAATAAAAAAATCACTGCAAGTCCAAATACTTTTGTGGAAAACAACGGTTACATTTCGATAGAAGCTGCACATTTTACAAAAGCTGTAAATGACGGAATTATAACTTGGAAAGTTTTACCAGATTACGGACGAACTTTGGACGGTGTTACAACTTTCCCGGTTACGGCTTCCAAAGTTAATCTTGGAAAAAACAGTCCACACTTGGAATATTCAATTTTTGTAAATGATACTGGTGCAGTAAAAGTCAATACTTACATTTCTCCAACTATAGATTTTACAAACTCTGGTGGTTTGCATTATGCGATTTCTTTAGATGACGAAATGCCGCAAATCATCAACATTCATCAAAAGAATACGGAAGCCGATTGGCGAAAATCTGTTGCAGATAATATCCGCATGCTAACTTCAAACCATCAAATTAAAAAACCTGGTCAACATGTTTTGAAATATTGGATGATAGATTCTGGCGTGGTTTTGCAAAAGTTAGTTTTGGATTTTGGCGGATTACAACAGAGCTATTTAGGTCCGCCGGAAAGTTATCGCAACACAAAATAATAGGTGCTAAAAGAAGCATCAATGATATTAAACTTAAACTATGAAATTAACAACACTCATTTTATTGGCTGCACTTGCGAGTTCGGCTTCTTGTCAAAATTCAACTAAAAACAATCAAAATAACGCGGACAATACAAAAGCAGATACCAGCGCACCAAAAGCACCAAATGGTAAAAAGTATTTGTCGCAGCCGCTGATCAAAAGTATTTACACCGCCGATCCTTCTGCGCATGTTTTTAACGGCAAAATTTATGTTTATCCTTCGCACGATTACGATGCCGGAATTGCAGATAACGATAATGGCGACCAATATGCGATGAAGGATTTCCATGTTTTATCGATGGACAGCATTGGTGGAAAAGTGACGGATAATGGCGTTGCTTTGGATATCAAAAACATTCCCTGGGCTGGAAAACAGCTTTGGGCACCAGATGCGGCTTACAAAAACGGCAAGTATTATTTGTATTTCCCGGTGAAAGATAAGCAGGATGTTTTCCATATCGGTGTAGCTGTTGCAGATAAACCGATTGGTCCTTTCAAATCGGAACCAAAACCGATTTCTGGAAGTTTCAGCATCGATCCGGCTGTTTTTACCGATACGGATGGTACTACTTATATGTATTTTGGCGGGATTTGGGGAGGACAATTACAACGCTGGGCAACCGGAAAGTATGAGCCGAACGGTTCGAAAACTGATTTATTGCAGGATGAAAAACCAGCATTAACCGTTAAAATAGCTAAGCTAACCAACAACATGCTTGAGTTTACAGAAAAGCCTCGCGATGGAGTTATTGTAGATAAAAATGGCAAACCATTGTTGGGCAAAGACCACGACAAACGCTTTTTTGAAGGTTCCTGGATGCACAAATATCAAGGCAAGTATTACCTAACTTACTCTACCGGCGATACGCACTTTTTGGCTTATGCCATTGGCAGCACACCTTACGGTCCGTTTGTTTATCAGGGAACATTTTTAGAACCCGTACAAGGTTGGACAACGCACCATTCCATCATCCAAGTTAAAGGAAAATGGTATTTGTTTTACCACGATACGCAGCTATCCGGCAAAAACCATTTGCGCAATGTGAAAGTTACGGAGTTGGTTCATAATCCAGATGGCAGTATCCAAAAGATCGATCCTTTTGTGAAATAATTTAAATTGGATTTTGATATCTTCGGTTAAAACAAAAGAGCATCTGTGTAATTGCAGATGCTCTTTTTATCAGGTAAAATCTAATAAAACATCAGCATAGAAAATTATACTTCATTTTTTTATAGATTGAAAATTGTACTTTAAGTTGATACCTCCCGAACCAAAAAGTAGTTGTTGCGATCCAAGTCCGGCCAAAGGATATTTCAAAAAAGGTTCAATTTGAATTTGATTTTTACCTAAAGGATAAGCAAATCCGAAGGACAAGTTTAACACTCTGGCAAAATCAAAACTTTTAAAGCTTTTGCTGATCTTTTCGCTTTGTTGGGTACTTGTTATTGATGTAGAAGTTTGATTTGGAAGCGAAGATGAAGCGGATGAATAGGTGTAATTATATGAATAAGATTCGTTTACAAAAGCATTTGAACTAATACCGCCAGCAACGTAAATACTGTTTTTACCACTATAAAGTTGATATTTTAGGTTGATCGGTAAATCCAAGACAAGCAGATTGGCAGCTACACTATTCAAACTTTGGATGTTACTTGCAGTTGTAACACCAGAAGAAGGAGTAGAATAATAAGTAACTGCAGGTTGCGTGTTTTGTGGGAAGTTACTTGTATAGTTTAATTTGTTTTGAATGAGTGCAAGTCCTGTGGATAATTGTAATTTCTTTGCCAATTGGTAATCAGCAGAAAAACCCGTACCATAACCAAATTGATTGTTACTGCCATTAGCGAAGTTTAAATGTGTATTCACATAAACCCCAAAACTAAACTTGGATTTATGCTGATCTTGCTTTTTAATCTCATTTACTTTAGCAACCAATACTGTTTTTACAGCTAATTTTATTTCAGGCTGGAACTTTAAATTTTGGTTTGGCAAAGGTTGCTGAAAAGTTAATTGCAATGCTTCTTTTAAGGGTATAAAATTAGCATTAATTGGATTTTTGTTTTCTGAAGAATCCTCATCGCTTTTTTTAAATTTTGGAAAACTATTTTCGGTAGAACTTTGATTCCTTACTAACCTAAATTGATTTTGTTCTTTTCGGGAAGAAATTGGATTGTTAGTCGTAAAGTTTCTGGTTATTTGCTTTTGATATTTTTTTGAATTAGAATCCTGATTATTATCGACTACGATATTATTAATTTGTTCAGTTTTATTAGGATGCAAAGGAGGGAAGTTTGCATGCTTCTTTTGTTGTGCATTTTTAGGATGAAGATCATTTTTATTCAGACTTGAACCTGGTTTTAAAATATCTATTTTCCGTTTGTTTTGAACTGATTTTAAATCTTTTACAATATTGTTAACAGGCCATAAAAGCCAAAAAGCAAGCAATAATAAAGAAGCAGCAGCAAAAGAAGTCCACCACCAGGCAAATATCCGTTGTTCCTTTTCCGGGTATTTTTGCCGGAGTTGGTTCCAACCTGCATCCGCAGATGCGTCTTCGTATTGCTCGAAAACACTTCGGATATGGCCGCTTAATTGTTTGTCAAAATTTTCTTCCATTGTTATTGCTCTTCTTGCTGCAATATGTTTTTCCGCAACTGTTCTTTTGCCCGCGTTAAATACACGCGTGACGAACTTGCGGGGATACCCAACATCAAACTAATTTCTTCATGTTTGTAGCCGTCCATCTCATACAAGTTAAAAACCAGCCGATGTACTTCTGGCAATGTATCCATCATTTTTAAAATATCTGCAGCTTGTAATTGCGCCAAAGCAAGTGCCGGTGTTATAACCATTTCAGCCTCTTGCAAGTCGGCTTTTGCCAGGTTTTTTAAAATTTTTCTACGGCTGTCTATCGCACTGTTTACAATTATTTTTCTTAACCAAGGCTTAAAAGCAAGGGTTTCGTTATAACTGCCAATACCGTTGAAAACTTTTATAAAAGCATCGTTTACAGCTTCCATGGCATCATCGCGATTGGACAAATACCGCAAGCCAACGCCCATAGCATAGCCATAGAATCGCTTATAAAGCATTTCTTTGTGTTTTAAACCGCCGTTTTTGCATTGCTGAATAAGCTCTTGTTCAGTAATGTCCGGATATTTCCGCATGTATTATTATAGTCGCTTCAAGCGGTATTTGTTAGTTTGAAATCAAAATCAAATTAAAGCTTATCAAGTTAGTTACTTACCGTATCGTTTTTATTTAACCATACGTAGGCTAATTTCTAAACGCTACACTAAGAATTACTTTTTATAGTTAAAAATTCGAATGAAAATTTTTGTTAAGCTTCTCCCAAAACATCTGCGATTATGTCTTATAATTAATATTATGTTAAGTATAAGGTCTAAAATAAAAGAAGCACAGACAAATCCATGCTTCTTTTATCACCTAAAAACTAATACTATTTTTTCAACGCGTCGATCTTCTTTTGTACTGCCGCAGCGTTGGCATCTTGTTTTAAGCCAATGTAATCAGTTTTCAAATTGCCCAAAGCATCCAAAGATGTTGGGTTAACTTCCGTTGCTTTCAAAATATACGGCCTTGCCTTTTCAAACAAAGCGTTTGACTTTGCAATTGCTGCCGTGTATTCTTTTTGTTTGCTTGCAGGTAGTTTGTTTGCAGCATTAAAAATATCAATTGCAGGACTCATAATTACATAACCCAAGTTTAAATTAGCTTCAAAATAATTAGGGTCGATGTCCAAAGCTTTTTGGTAATATTCTGCAGCTTTTGTATAGTCTTTTGACGATGAATAAGTTAGTCCCGCATAATAATACAAAGTCTTATTTTTGGGGTCATTGGCAATAGCACTTTCAATTTTTTGGATTACTTCTTTTTTGTTTCCAGCCTGAATGTTCAGTTCAATCTCGCGTTTCGCTAATTCCTGGCTCTTTGGAAACTTTTTTGTTGCCTCATCCATAGTTTTAATGGCTGATACGGTATCTTTTTTCATCAGGTATAATGAAACCATATCCGAATAAATGTCAAGCGTTTTGGAGTATTTTGTAGTAACCAGCTTTTTATAATTGCTGATGGCCACGTCAACATTTTTGGCATTCGCTGCTGCTAAACCAGTGTATAAAATAGCATTTGTATCTTCCGGAAAGTACTGGCGGTAGCTGTCAAAAGCGGTGTAAGCTAAATCATATTTTTTACTTTGATAATCCTTCACGCCTTTTTGTAGCTGGTAATTGGCAAGCGATAATTTGGTATCGTCCAACAGCTTTTTGTTCTCTCCTTTTGTGTCCGCATCCGTTGCTTTTTTATAAGCTTCCTGCGCAGTGGCAATTAAATTATCGCGTGATGTTTGTGTGGTATCATTTGCCAACGAACCATAAATAGCTGCTTTTAAAGCATACGTTTGCGGCATTTGTGCTGTTTTATCATTTGCAGCAGCTTTATCGATGGATTCTTTTGCAGTATTTAAACTTGAGGCAGCAATTTTACCGGTGCGCACCACCGTGAATTTGTCGTACTCGGATTTTGCATTGGCCAATTCCGATTTCTGTGCAAAAGTACTTGCAGAAACTGCAAGCGCAAACACAGTGGCTATTACATACTTGGTTTTCATAGGTTTTAATTAATTATTTGGTTTAGTTGTGTACTGATTTTTGTTGATTGAATGGTATTGCCTGTTTTCTCGTACAATAATTTTAGGGTTTGTAGAAATTCAGGGTCGTTCGGGTTCATATTGTCGGCCTTCTCCAAATAAGTTTTTGCAAGGTTGAAATTTTCGGCAGATGCAGCAGGATCGGCAACCCCTTTTTTCATATACAAAACGCCAAGGTTAAAAACCGGATCGTAAGCTGCAGGATTCAATTGCATCGCTTTCTTGTAATAAACTTCAGCCTGTTTTGTTTGCTTTAACTGATCGTAACAAATTGCAGCCAGAAAATTAACGTCGTAATTGTCGGGTTCAGCTTTCACTAAATCTTTAATCAAGCCACTTAACGCCGCGTAATCCTTTTTGTTGTTATAAATATTAGCCTCCTCAAACAGCAGTTTTTTATTTTCAGGATAAATAACACGGCCATTTTTGATAGCTTTTAATGCTTTTGCAGTATCGCCTAAAACTTTATAAACTTTTTGTGCCGTTAAAATTACTTCCACCTCTGCTTTTTTGTTCTCCAATAACTGGTCGTAATAAGCAGCGGATTTATTTAACTCGCCCATTTTATTTGCGGCATAAGCTTGGTAAACGCCCAGATGTTCTGCCGGCACCAAAGCTTTTGCCTTATCAAAATAAGCTACAGCCGTTTTATAGCTATTGTGTTGGAGGTCATAAAACCCTTTCCTGATGTACACATTCGCGATATTCCTTTTGATATAAGTAACCTCGGCAGCGTAGTTGTAGATTTTTTTCCTGGTAAAAAGAGTATCGGCGTAAATAGCTGTTTTGCTGATAAAATCGTCCGGCATTTTCAAAGTGTTCAAGGAATCCGAATAGGCAATGGTCGAGTAAACAACAGCCTTATACACGCTTTTAAATAAGTTAGCCGAGTCTGATCGGGTTTGGATCGTTTTATCAATTGCTTTTTTTGCTTCGCCCAGATATTTAAAATCGTGTTTCTGGTTATAGAAAGCTAAATTATTAAACACATCCTTCAACTCCTCCGATTGCGCAAAAGCGAAGGATATGTTCAATAAAAAAAGTATCGGTAAAAGAAGCTTGCGGGCCATCTTGGAGAATTATTTTTCAGGTTGATCTTCGTCTGATTCTTCATCGTCCAGGTCTGCATCACCCAAATCAGGCTCGTCTTCTAAATCTTCTTCGTCTTCCAAACCGTCGTTCAGTTCATCTTCGTCCTCATCTTCATCATCAATTGGGTGCGCTGCATTAATCATCGGGTTTTCCGCTTCTAATAAATGTTCTACAGCTTCTTCAATTTCGGCTGCAACCTCCTCTTCCCTTTCAATGCTGGCTACCGATGCAATGGCGTCGCCTTCTTTCAAAGAAATCAACCTTACGCCTTGCGTTGCGCGGCCCATCGAACGTAAACCACTTACAGCGATACGTATGATGATACCAGAACGGTTGATAATCATCAAATCATCTTTATCCGTAACATCTTTAATGGCCACTAATAGACCGGTTTTTTCGGTGATGTTTAAAGTCCGTACACCTTTTCCTCCCCTGTTGGTTACACGATAATCTTCAATATCGGTTCGTTTTCCGTAACCTTTTTCTGAAACTACCAAAACAGTGGTTTCCGGATCGTTTACGGAAATCATCCCCACAACCTCGTCATTGTCGGTATCTAAATAAATCCCGCGGACACCGGTTGCCGTCCTGCCCATCGGCCTTACTTTACTTTCGTTAAAACGGATAGCGCGGCCAGAACGCAAAGCCATCAAAATCTCACTGCTGCCATTGGTTAGTTTAGCTTCCAATAACTGATCGCCTTCGTTAATGTTAATTGCGTTGATACCATTGGAACGGACGCGCGAATAAGCTTCGAGAGAAGTTTTTTTAATGATGCCTTTTTTAGTGCACATTATGATGAAATTGTTCTCTAAATATTCCCGGTCTTTAAGGTTGATGATCTTGATGTAAGCCTTGATGTTTTCTTCCTTCG
>CAZZVO010000103.1:0-12418 GCA_964657505.1 uncultured Mucilaginibacter sp. | reverse complement strand
GCTGCATGTATTTTAGCCTTTTATAAGCCTGGTTAAAATCATTTGCAGCAAAAACAAACATCAGTTTATTGTATGAACTTTGGTTTCGAAAAGCAAAAAGAACCATCGCGGCGTACTCTTTTTTAAGCTGATCTAACTGCGATTGCAAACTACGTACGTTATTACTGTTATCAGAGATTTGATGGTCCAGCAATCTTATTTCAGAATTGGCCGTTTTAATTTTCTCTTCCCGCAAATCAATCTGTGCTTTTAACAAACTGAGTTGTTTTAACGAAGTTCTTTTATCCCTCGATATTTTGGTGTATTCATCGTTCAACTGTTCCAGTTCGTTGGTAATTTTATCGCGGCGACGTTTTAATTCTATACTGCTTTGTGCGAATGACCGTACTGAAAAAACCACGAAAAACAGGAGCAGCAAAGCTTTTTTAAACTTCATAATTAATTTTATGCTGATATCAATTAATCAGCGTATAATTTTTTGGTTCGTTAAAAGGAGTATCAAGTGTTTGGTTAAATTCTGCTTTGATGTAATGTAAATCAGCTTTAATACTGTTTTGATCAGCGACAGAACTAATCCCGATAACAGAAGGCAAAATACGGTCATCAGCCCGAATAAAACTACTGTTATTTACATCTAATTTTTGCGCGGCTTTTTGGTTGGCCAATTTTAGGTTACTCACTTTTAACTCGGGACTAAAAGTGGTTTGATAAGAAAGCCCGTTTAAATCACCCGCAAAAATTGTGTTTGTCCCGCTGATTAACATATTTGCATTCGGACTGATAAAATCTGAAACTGCGTTACCAATTACAATAGCTTCTACTGTTTTGTAACTAATCTGCCTACCGGTATATTGATAAACGTAACTGAAAGGTTTTTTTAAATAGACGCTTTGCAGTTTATTGATGATCTTAATACTATCTGGTGTAATCACTGCCCTGGCCACTTCAATACCTGCAATTGCCGTAATTGAAACCCAAATCTGTTTGTTTTTTTGGATGCGGATATTCAATGTTACATCGTAACCTTTCCCGTCAATTTCCAAATGTGTACGTGCTTTGCCTGAAAACGTATTAAAATTAATCTGGCTGCTTTGTATGGCCGCCAGTTTTTCTATTTTGGTATTGTCTGTTGTTTTAGAATTGTCTGTTTTTACAACCGCAGAATCTACAGTTATGGGTTGGTTAACGCTAACGATCTGTTTTTTTGCTTTACAACTAAACAACAATATTATGATGCAAGCGGCCAGCAACTTATTCCACATACTTTTTCCCATTAATTTTTTGATCTAACAAAGCCGAATTACTACCGAGCTGTTTGGCTGTTTTCCAGTACTTTACAGCATTTTCTACATCATTCAAAAAGTACAAGACATCGCCGTAATGTTCGGCAAGGCCAGCACTGTTTTTATTATGCTTTATGGCTTTTTCCATCCAGCTTTTGGCTTCGGTATATTTTTTTTGTTTGAAGAAAACCCAAGCAAAAGTATCTTCAAAAGAAGCATTATCAGGTTGAAGTTCGTTGCTGCGGCCAGACATTTGTGCTGCTTTGTCTAATTTTTCTCCTCTTAAAGATAAATAATAAGCATAATTATTTAAAGTGTACGCATTATCCGGGTTGTTGGTTAATGATCTGTCGTAAGCCGCATCAGATTGAGTATCATCTTTTAACTGATGGTAACCATCGCCCATCGCCGCATAGACCTGACTTAGCAATTCTTTATTAGTTGGAGCCAAAGCGATTGCATTTTTAAAATAACCCAATGCTTCTTTTACCTTGCCTTTTTGCGAATACGCCACGCCAACCAAATAATTTGCGGCAGCCTGGTTAGGGAAAAGCGAAAGTGCTTCTTCCCCATCTTTAATAACCTGGTCGGTTTGATTTTCACCTAATTCCAACCGCATCAATTGTTCCCAAACGGCATAAGTCTGGTCGTTCAAAGCCAATGATTTTCGATAAACCGGAATTGCTTGCGGATAAGAAGCATTTTGCACCAACATATCGCCGTACAAAGTAAAAGCACGCGCATCATCAGGATGGGCAACCGAAATAATCCGGCTTAATTCCAGCGCGCTTGATTTGGCCTCCGGATCAGGAAACTTGGGGAAATAACCAGAAACAATCCGTAGTTTTTCTTCTATTTTTAAAGAAGGCATAGCAAATGCTGTTTTTAGCTGGTTAAAACAGGCGAAGTAATTTTTCTGGTCGCGGTAAACATCTGCCAAAGCCAGATGAATTAACGGATCATCGGGATTAACTTTGCCGGCACTTTCTAAAACTTTTAAAGCTTTATCATTCTGATTATTAGAATTGTACAACCCGCTCAACTGCAAATACGGACGGATTTCCTGCGGATGTTCCCGGATCATATCTTCCATATCTTTGGTCGCCAAATCCAGTTTTCCTTGTTTCAGATAGATTTTTTGCTTGCCCGCAATGCTTTCATCATTCTTCCCGAACAGATTTTCCTGCTGGTTATAAACCGATAAAGCCTCGTCGTATCTTTTGTCCATGATCAAAGCCCTGGCCTGATTTGCATAATAATCTGGCCTATCGGGATTGATACGAATCAATTCTTTAAAAACATTTTCCAGCTTCGGGAGATCGTTAATTTTTTCATAATTACCGGCCAAGGCCAGCCAGTACCATTCGTTATCTGGGTTAACGGTTACGGCTTTTTCTAAAAGCTGACGGGCATCAGTATCTTTGTTTTCGCTGCTGCGGATGCGGGCAAGTTCGTACATGCCAGCAGCATTTGCCGGATCAATCTCTAAAACCTGCGAAAAAAGCGTTGCTGCAGCCGGTGCATTTTCCATCGTTTTTTCGCGTAAAGCCTGATAAAAAAGTTCATCTACCAAAACAGTGTCTCTTCTGGTAAGCGGTTTGCCCACCACCATCACGATACTGTTTTTATCAGTGTTTTTTTTGTGCTGCGCGAAGGTAACGCCCGGTAAAAGCATCAACAAAAAACCAAAAAACTGAAGTCCGATTTTCATAATTTATTGTACGCCTGTATGGCCGTAACCGCCTGTCCCTCTTTGTGTTTCACCTAAAATTTCTACTTCTTCCCAATTAATTGTCTCATGTTTTGCGATGACCATTTGCGCAATCCGGTCGCCATTATTAATATTGAATTCAACATCCGAGAAATTGATCAGCAACACTTTAATTTCGCCGCGATAATCTGCATCCACCGTTCCCGGAGAATTAACAATACCGATGCCATATTTAAAAGCCAAACCACTTCTCGGCCTGATCTGCGCTTCAAAACCGATTGGCAATTC
Organism: uncultured Mucilaginibacter sp.; assembly: GCA_964657505.1. GTDB lineage: Bacteria > Bacteroidota > Bacteroidia > Sphingobacteriales > Sphingobacteriaceae > Mucilaginibacter_A. Next base: position 9,136 of record CAZZVO010000103.1, on the reverse strand, counting down.
AATATAAATCCCCGTGGGAATTAACAAACGCTGCATTGGTTTTAAAATTACCGGTTCTGACACATTTGCTTTCAGGTCCATCCCTGCAGCGTGCGCCGTTTCGTAAGTAGGAAGGCTGTTATTTGATTTGTTGATAATCCGGACGGTCATTTTTTTTCAGTAGTAAAAGAAGCTCTTTGCGTTCGTTGTAAAATGCTGCTGCTGCAAATAATATTAAAAACAGGTTGCCGATAATTAAGTTTCGATGGAAAACGGTAAACGATAAATATACAATTAACACGGATGCCAGCAGATAAGCAACATTTTTTTTTAGCTGATAAGGTATTGGGTAATTTTTTTGGCCGAGGATGTAAGACAAAACCATCATGGTGGCATAAGCAATGAGCGAAATCCAGGCAGAAGCCATGTAACTATATTTTGGGATGAAAAGAAGATTTAGGACAATAGTTAAAACAGCACCAACGCCCGAAATGTACAAGCCGTATTTAGTTTGATCAGAAAGTTTGTACCAGATAGAAAGGTTCATGTAGATGCCTAAACTTACGTAGCCAAATAAAAGTATGGGCACCACGCCGAGGCCAGACCAGTAAAGCTTTTGTAATTCGATTGTTCCCCCACGAACAAAATATTTCAACAATTCTACATTTGCAGTTAGCGCTACAGTAATTAGGGAAACTACAATCACGAAATAATTCATGATACGTGCATACGTTTGCCCGGAGTTTATATTTTTTGAATGACTGAAAAAGAAAGGTTCTGCACCTAAACGAAAAGCCTGGACAAACAAGCTTAGAAATAGCGCTATTTTTGCACAAGCAGCATAAATCCCAACTTCCTGATCGCTGATTCTTGCGGGTAAAAGCTTATCTAACATAATCTTATCCAAATTCTCATTAATGATAAATGAAATATTAGCAATCAAAATAGGCCAGCTATATAAAACCATTTCTCCAAACATCCTGAAATCAAACCGAAGTTTTAATTTTAAAATTTCGGGAAGTAACAAAATTAAGGTTAACAAGCTTGCCAGTAAGTTAGCTAAGAAAACATAACCTACCCAAAGTGGCCTGTACCATTGCTCAATCAATTCCACACCAGGCAAATGATGTTTGATGATGATTGGAGCACCAAACAGGAAAAACAAGTTTAGGCAGACTACGCAAATAATGTTAAGAAATTTGATGAGTGCGTAACGCAATGGCCGACCGTCTGCACGTACTTTAGCAAACGGAATTACACATAAAGCATCAATAATTAATATATAAATAAAGCATTTTACATAAAAAATGTAATCGGCAGTATTTTTATCTGTTCCTCCTTTTAGCCACAAGGCAATACTATCAACATAAAAAACAGTAAATAAAAAGAATAGTAATGCAGCAACCGCTACAGTAATAAAAGAATTGCTGTAAACTTTGTCTTTGCTGTCTTCTCGCTTATTTAAATAGCGGAAAAAAGTGGTTTCCATACCGAAAGACAGTACAGCGTTAAGCAAAGAAGCCCAACTATACATTTTAGTAAATACACCGTAAATTTTAGGCGATAAAGCATGAACTAAAATGGGTGTTAAAATAAAGTATAGCGACCGCGAAACAATGGTGCTTAAACCGTAAACAGCCGTTTGGCCGGCAAATTTTTTTATTGCAGACAAATTTTGAATTTGGTTAAAGCCGCAAAAACTTTAGATGGTATGTTACGACAAGTTCTTTTTTACAACTTCAAAATTACGATAGTTTTTGGTTTCGCCTTCGGTGATTTCTACGTGTTCTACCCTGGCGGGATCCGGACCTTCGTGGCACCATTCTATAAAGGATTCTATCATCATGGCATCGCCTTCTACCTCAATATAAACAGAACCATCGGCTTCGTTAGTGATAAAACCTTTAACGCCTAATTGGTCTGCAACGGCTTTGGTGGTTGCGCGGTAAGAAACGCCCTGCACCTTGCCTTTAACTTTTATTTTGAAATGTTTTGTAGCCATGCTTCTTTTATCGCCATAAAAATAGCATCCTTTTATAAAATTGATCTTATTTAAGCTAATTTGCGCACTTTGGCTTCCGGTGTAATTTTCAATCGATCTAAACCCGTAATCAAATTAAGGCCCGGACTTTTTCCTGCTTCGATTGTCCCTTTTTCATGGTCGATCCCTAAAAATCTGGCGCCGTTCACGGTTGCCCAATTCACCATATTTTCTAATTCCAGCGTAGGAAAATGCTGTTGCAAAACTTTCATTTCTTTCAAAATACAAAGTTCTGTGTTGGAGGCCAGGCTATCCGTGCCTAAAGTAATATTAAAACCGTGGTGCGTAAAAATACCAAGCTTTGGTAAGGTATTTTCAATATATAAGTTGGCATCAGGACAAAAACACCAAGTAATTTTCCGATCGAAACGACGGATGAAATACACATCTTTCATGTTGGTATAAGTGTTGTGTACCATCATTACTTTTTGCTTATTGCTTAAAAGTGGAATGATGGATTGTATAGAATTGCGCGCCTGTGCTTTAAAAAAGGAAATATCGATGCCCAAACGGTTGTAAAAATCTAAAAAACTGCCTTGTTTGTAACGATACAATTTGTTTTCTTCGTCCGATTCCTGGTTGTGTATAGAAAGCACGCCATCTTTTTTATCAGATTCTTTACGGATCAACTTAAACAACTCTTTCGAAACAGAGTAAGCTGCATGCGGTGTAATAGAAGTAGCGAGTGGTTTAAAATGTTCCTGTAAAGAAATTGCCTTGTTAAAAACAGTATCGGCATTTCGCGGGTCGAAACCGTAAACTTCTATAAAATTGTGGTAGTAAAGCTTGCTTTTCTTTTTTAAAGAAGCGGTAACTGCGCTGTTGGTTATATCGCCAACGGCAACAATACCGTTTTTTTCCATTTCTTCATCAGCTTTGGCGGCAGCTTCCAATACTTCGCCGTCGTCGGCTTTTCTCAGCTTTTGTACATTTTCAATAAAATCAATCAAACCTTCCCCGGCAGGTATTTTCCCTTTTAAATGAGAAAGTTCCAAATGGCAATGTGTATTAATAAATCCCGGGCAAATAACACCGTTCAACTTTTCGGCCTGTATTTTTGAGTATTTTTCATCCTCACTGGTAAGGTTTTCAGGGTCTTCAACCTTTAATATTTTTCCGTTATCATCAACAATAACGCTTCCATTTTTAATCGGGCTGGTGGCAGAGGTAAATACGTAATCGGCTGTAAACTTTTTCATTTAACAATTTTCGGCATGTAATTAACTTTTAAGCAGTTAGTAAAGGGTTCTTGTTCAATTTGTAAAAAAATCAAAAATTATCCTGTGCTTGTTTTATAGTAGTATTTTTGTAAAGTGATAGAAACAGATGAAAAAATCGATATTCGCAGTTTAACACTGGATTCGCTAAAAAAATATTTTTCTAATTTAGAAGAAAAACCCTTTCGCGCAAAACAGGTTTACTCCTGGCTTTGGGAAAAATCTGCTTCCGATTTTGACCAGATGAGCGACCTATCCAAAGACTTTCGCCAAAAACTAAAAGAACTATTTATTATTAATGCGGTAAAAGTACATAACTCGCAGTTTAGTAACGATAAAACCATCAAAAATACTTTTAAGTTATATGATAATCACTTAATCGAAGGCGTTTTAATACCGGCACCAGAACGGATGACGGCCTGCGTTTCCTCTCAGGTGGGCTGCAGTTTAACTTGTAAATTTTGTGCTACCGGATATATGGAGCGGAAACGAAACTTAAACCCGGACGAAATATACGACCAGGTGGTTTTGCTGGATCAGCAAGCAAAATTAAATTATAACTTGCCTTTAACCAATATTGTTTATATGGGCATGGGCGAACCGCTGCTCAATTATACAAATGTTTTAAAATCTATCGAAAGGATTACTGCGGAAGATGGTTTAAATATGGCTTCCAGAAGGATCACGGTTTCGACCGCGGGCATTGCCAAAATGATTAAAAAGCTGGGCGATGATAACGTTAAATTCAATTTGGCGCTTTCGTTACATGCCGCAAATGACATCAAACGGAATGAAATTATGCCGATCAACGAACAAAATTCGTTAAAAGCGTTGGCCGAAGCTTTGAAATATTACTTCGCCAAAACCAAAAACCCGGTTACTTACGAATATATCTTGTTCGATAATTTTAATGATGAACTGGAAGACGCAGCAGAATTGGTTGCGTTTTGCAAACATTTGCCTTGCAAAGTGAACATTATCGAGTACAATCCAATTTCTTTTGCTGATTTTACCAACACAAAAGAAGCTAAAACCGATGCCTTCGCGGCTTACCTAAAACGAAACGGCGTCAACGTAAACATCCGCAGAAGCCGTGGTAAAGATATTGATGCGGCTTGCGGACAATTGGCTGTAAAACAACAATAAAATCCAATTTTAGGTCGATAAAAACAGCATCTTTAACGTATGAATTTGCGCCAAACTTACTTTGCTGATTTTGTCTCGCTCATTTTCCCGGAGCTTTGCCAGGCTTGTGCCAAAAGTTTGTACCGAAACGAGGAATTGGTTTGTGCTGATTGTCTTTATCATTTGCCTTATACTGATTTTCATTTACAACCAGATAACGCAGTTGCACAACAATTTTGGGGACGCGTTCCGTTAGAAGCTGCCGCCGCAATGCTTTATTTTAGCAAAGGCAGCCGCGTGCAAAACCTAATGCATCAGCTTAAATATAAAAACAAGCCCGAAGTTGGCGTTTATTTGGGCAAACTTGCCGGAAAACGTCTGTTGGAAAACCCGATTTTTTCTTCTGCGGATTTGATTATTCCCGTTCCGTTGCACAAGCAGAAATTATTAAAAAGAGGTTACAACCAGAGTTTGAGCTTTGCAGAAGGGCTTTCAGAAAAACTATCAATTCCGGTTTCAATTGATAATTTAATCCGAACGACGGGAACCGAAAGCCAGACAAAAAAATCCCGTACTTCCCGTTATGAGAATATGAAGGAAGTTTTCTCTGTCAAAGATCCGCAGCAATTAATTGGAAAACATATTTTATTGGTTGACGATATCATCACAACCGGTGCAACTTTAGAAGCTTGTTGTAACGTTTTGCGGGAGATTCCGGATGTGAAGATTAGTATTGCCGCGATTGCTTATACAGCGTAATGCTTCTTTTACCAACCTAAATTTAGGTTGATAAAAGAAGCATTGATAAATTAATTTCAATTGTTATCCAACAATTTTACAAGCCAAAACTTTACAAATACAACGGAAACTTCTTGGCCAGTTCGTGTACGTGCTTGCGGTTTTTGTCGATGTTGGCTTCATCAGTAATGTGTTGCAGTACCGAATCGATCATTTCCACAATCTTTTTCATTTGCTTTTCTTTCATTCCTCTTGTGGTAACGGCCGCCGTTCCAACACGGATTCCCGAAGTAACAAAAGGCGATTTATCATCAAAAGGGACCATGTTTTTATTAACGGTGATGCCTGCCCTGTCTAAAGCTATTTCTGCTGCTTTGCCGGTTACGTTTTTATTCCGAAGATCGATTAACATCATGTGGTTATCCGTTCCGCCCGAAATAATTTCGTAACCTAATTCTACAAAAGCTTCGGCCATTGCTGCTGCGTTTTGTTTCACTTGTACAATATATTTCATGTATTTATCGCTCAAAGCTTCGCCAAAAGCAATGGCTTTTGCAGCAATAATATGTTCCAGCGGTCCGCCTTGTGTTCCGGGGAAAACAGCCATATCTAAAACTGAAGACATCATCCTGACTTCGCCTTTTGGTGTTTTTAATCCGAATGGGTTTTCAAAATCTTTTCCCAACAAAATCATTCCGCCACGTGGCCCGCGCAAAGTTTTATGTGTAGTTGTGGTAACAATATGGCAAAATGGAAGCGGATCATTCAATAATCCTCTAGCAATTAAACCAGAAGGATGGGAAATATCAGCCAAAACCAAAGCATCAATTTCATCGGCCACTTTGCGGATAAACTCGTAATCCCAATCGCGCGAATAGGCCGAAGCGCCACAAATAATCAATTTTGGTTTTTCTCGAAGGGCAACTTCTTGCAGTTGTTCGTAATCTATTAATCCCGTTTCTCTTTTCACCCCATAAAAAAAGGGTTTGTACAATTTGCCCGAAAAATTAACCGGCGAACCATGTGTTAAATGTCCGCCGTGAGATAAATCAAAACCCAAAATTTTATCGCCGGCCTGTAAACAAGCCAGCAAAACGGCGGCGTTTGCTTGTGCGCCCGAGTGCGGCTGTACGTTTGCCCATTCGGCATTAAAAAGTTGTTTGGCGCGCTCAATGGCGATGGTTTCTATCTCATCAACTACCTCACAACCACCATAATAACGTTTGCCGGGCAAGCCTTCGGCGTATTTATTTGTTGCTGCCGAGCCTGCCGCTTCCATCACTTGTTTGCTTACAAAATTTTCGGAAGCAATTAATTCGATACCGTTTTCCTGCCGTTCCTGTTCCTCGTCTAAAAGCTTGAATATTAATTTATCTCTTTTCATGATCTGATTTGTGATGGCAAATTTAGCCATATTTTACTTTGATGATCAAATTTTCCGGGATATTGAAATTATACCGGTAAAAACAGTATCCATCAATAATGCTTCTTTTATCCCATAAATTTTGGAGATTAATGTTGATGCTGATTTTTTCTTTAAAAGAATATTCAGGTATTTTAAAAGAAATTTTAAATACCCAAACATAAACTGACGTTACGCGTAGAATTTGGATAGCGATTATTTGACCAAATAATCTAATTTTGTTACAACAAAAAGTATAGCGGATAAATGCAAGTACAGGCGGGTAAACTTTTAGAACAAATTAATTACCCTTCTGATTTAAAGAAATTTAATGAAGAAGACCTTCCGGAAATTTCCCAGGAACTGAGGCAATACATTATTGATATTGTTTCGGTTAACGGCGGCCATTTCGGGGCGAGTTTAGGTGTGGTTGAACTAACCGTTGCGCTGCACTATGTTTTAAATACACCTTATGACCAATTGGTTTGGGATGTTGGCCACCAGGCTTACGGACACAAAATCCTGACCGGCAGAAGGGAAATTTTTTACACCAACCGTTTGTATAAAGGCATCAGCGGTTTCCCAAAACGTGCCGAAAGCATTTATGATACTTTTGGCGTTGGGCACTCTTCTACCTCCATTTCCGCAGCTTTGGGCATGGCCGTGGCTTCTAACCGAAAAGGAGAGCACGACCGGCAGCATGTTGCCGTAATTGGCGATGGTGCTATGACGGGCGGAATGGCTTTTGAAGCATTGAATCACGCCGGAATCGAAAATTCTAACCTGCTGGTTATTTTGAACGATAACTGCATGTCTATCGATCCGAATGTTGGTGCTTTGAAAGAGTATCTTACCAATATTTCTACTTCCCGGCATTACAACCGCTTCCGCGATGAGGTGAGTCATGTTTTAGCTAAAATTTCTTCTTTCGGCCCGGATGCTTTTCAAATCGCCAAAAAATTAGAAAAAAGCATTAAAGGCACGCTGCTTCAAAACAGCAATCTTTTTGAGTCATTACAATTCCGCTATTTTGGTCCGGTGGATGGCCACGATGTTAAACGTTTAGTAAAAGTTTTAAAAGATCTGCGCGATATTCCCGGTCCGAAATTACTGCATTGCGTTACTGTAAAAGGTAAAGGTTATGCTTTGGCCGAGAAAGACCAGACCATCTGGCACGCGCCCGGCTTATTTGATAAAATTACCGGAGAGATTAAAAAACCAGTTTACGACAAACCGAAACCACCTAAATATCAGGATGTTTTTGGTTTGACCATTATTGAACTGGCCGAGAATAATCCGAAAATAATGGGCGTTACACCTGCTATGCCTTCCGGTTCTTCTTTAAATTTGATGATGAAAGCCATGCCCGAACGTTCTTTTGATGTGGGCATTGCAGAACAACACGCCGTAACTTTTTCTGCCGGTTTGGCCACGCAAGGCATGGTGCCTTTTTGTAATATCTACTCCAGCTTTATGCAACGTGCTTACGATCAGGTAATTCATGATGTTGCGATACAAAAATTAAACGTTGTTTTTTGTTTAGACCGCGCCGGGCTGGCAGGTTCTGACGGGCCAACGCACCACGGCGCTTATGATCTGGCTTATATGCGCTGCATCCCGAACATGATTGTTTCGGCACCGATGAACGAGGAAGAACTGCGCAACCTGATGTTTACCGCACAGCAGGAAAATATGGGTCCGTTTTCTATCCGTTATCCTCGCGGAAATGGGGTGATGGTAAATTGGCAGAAACCAATGAAAGCTTTACCAATTGGCAAAGGAAGAATGGTTTGCGATGGAGAAGAAGTAGCCATTTTAACCATCGGCACTATCGGAAATGAAGCGGTAAAAGCAGTACAGGCATTAAACGATGAAGGTATTTTTCCCGCACATTATGATTTACGTTTTGTAAAACCTTTGGATGAAGAATTACTGCACGAAGTTTTTCAAAAATTCGACCGCGTAATTACCGTGGAAGATGGCTGTTTGCAAGGCGGAATGGGCAGTGCCGTAATTGAGTTTATGGCTGATCACGGTTACGCCGCAAAAGTAATCCGTTTGGGAATCCCAGATCGTTTTATTGAACACGGCGAGCAGCCCGAACTTTGGGCAGAATGTGGTTATGATGCGGCTTCCATCTCCACACAAGTGAGAAAATTAGCGGTAAAAAGGGCAACGCAGACTATTGCTTCTTGATGCTTCTTTTATCGGGTGAAATTGTAAGCCAGAAATCTGTATATTTTATTTCCGGCTTAGGGTTTGTTCAAATTATTTCCAATACTTCTTTTATCGCCTAAAAAATGGTAAGCGTTTACTTTTTAGTTGAGTTAAACTGATATAAACACCAATTTTTATAGGGTAAAAGAAGCATCATTATTAATCCAACCTTGGTACATATCGAAGGATATTGTGTATTGTTTCTTTTTGGTGTTTAGCCTCTATATAATAGTGAATTGTTACAATTAGACCTGCAAAAAACTCAATTGTGTGTAGTGCAGTCTACGTAACACTTTTACATAATGGTTTACAAATTAGAAAATAAATTTTTTGTTGTTAATACTGGTTTACACGAATTCCTTCGTGGTTGTTGCAGAACTCAAATAAAGGGCAAGTTTTTCTTTCATTTAAATAGCA
>CAZZVO010000102.1:0-12565 GCA_964657505.1 uncultured Mucilaginibacter sp. | reverse complement strand
GCCATCGTCCAGTTGCAATTGCTGATAAAGTTCTTCGGCATTTTCCTCAATCTTCCAAAGGGCAAATTCGGTGTCATTGTCCACCTTTTTTCGAAAAGCAATCCCCATAAAGTAAAGTTGCGAAAAGGATAGCAATATATTTTAAAAAATTCTAATTTAGGTTCTGCATCTTCGCCAAATATGATTCTTTCAGACAAACTTATTTTACAGGAAATAGAAAAAGGCTCCATCATTATCGAACCTTACGACCCAACTTGCCTCGGCACAAATTCGTACGATGTGCATTTAGGGAAATATTTGGCTACTTACAGAAACCGCGTTCTGGATGCCAAACAGCATAACGAAATCGACCATTTTGAAATCCCGAAAGACGGTTTCCTGCTTCAACCCAACACTTTATATCTCGGCGTAACGGTAGAATATACCGAAACACACGCGCACGTACCTTTTTTGGAGGGTAAAAGCAGTACCGGCCGTTTGGGGATCGATATACACGCCACTGCCGGAAAAGGCGATGTTGGGTTTTGCAATACCTGGACGCTGGAAATTTCGGTTACACAACCAGTTCGTATTTATGCCGGGATGCCCATCGGCCAATTAATTTATTTTGTAGTGGAAGGAGAAATTGAAACGTTATACAACACCAAAGCCAACGCCAAATACAGCAAACCAACAACCCGCCCAGTAGAAAGTATGATGTGGAAAAACAGCTTTTAATAGTTGTAATCTGTATGTTACCGTAAACTATTTAACCGCAAAGCCTGTTTTAATTATACCTTTTTGTGCCATTGATTATGAGATTGAAAAAATATTTAACCGTTGCCTTACTGCTTTTGGCAACAGGATTACTGGGTTTTATCGTTCGGCAGGATGATGACCCTTTAAAAAAGATTTTAACGCAACTGCAAAAGTACACCGACAGTTATCCAACCGAAAAAGTTTACGTGCATTTGGATAAACCATATTACGCCATCGGCGATATGATTTATTTTAAAGCTTATACAACCGTCGGCGGCAAACACCAGCCTTCGGGTTTGAGCAAAATTTTGTATGTTGATTTAATCAACGATAAAGATTCGATCAAACATTCTTTGCGTTTGCCCATGACTGCCGGTTTAACTTCCGGGAGTTTTGCTTTGGCCGATACCTTGCAGGAAGGCAATTACCGCATCCGTGCTTACACGCAGTGGATGCGCAACTTTGGCGAAGCGTATTTTTTCGATCAAACCATCAGCATTGGCAACGCCATTTCTAATACTGTTTTTACCACTGTAAATTACAAATTTGTTAACGAGAACGGTCAGCAAAAAATAGATGCCACCATTAATTATGCTGATCTAAACAACCAGCCTTACGCCGATAAAGCAGTAAGTTACCGCGTGCAACTGGATTTCCGGACGGTTTTGAAAGGAAAAGGCGTAACCGATGCCAGCGGAAACCTGAACATCAGTTTTAGCAATCCGCGGCCTGGAGAACTTAAATCGGGCCAGATTATTACCAGCATCACCACAGAACCTAAAAAAGTAGTGGTAAAAACAGTACCGGTTAAAGCTACTTCGGATAATGTGGATGTGCAGTTTTTCCCCGAAAGTGGCAACTTGGTAAATGGTATCCGTTCTAAAGTTGCTTTTAAAGCAGTTGGTGCCGATGGTTTGGGCGTGGAAATTAAAGGAAGTGTTTTTAACAACTCGAATACCGAAGTTGCCAAGATAAGCACGCGGCATTTGGGAATGGGCGCGTTTGCATTTTTCCCCGAAAGCGGTAAAACTTATACGGCAAAAGTTACTTTTCCGGATGGTTCTGCCAAAAGTTTCGATCTGCCAAAAGCTTCCGATCAGGGCTTTGTCATGAGCATCAATACAAACGATCCCGATTTTATTTATCTGCGTGTAGCGGTTGGCAACGAAACTTTTAAGCAGAAGCAAAATACCGATATTATGGTGGTTGGCCAATCTGGCGGCGAAGTTTATTATACGGCCAAAAGCAAGTTAGAAAGCCAGTCTTTCGCAGCAAAAATTCCGAAAAGCCGTTTTCCTTCGGGCATAGCACAGTTTACTTTGTTTACACAGGAAGGCGAACCTTTGAACGAGCGGATCGTTTTTATCCAAAACCCGGATCAGTTAAAGATTGATGTTTCTTCCGCAGAAACCACTCAACCCCGGCAAAAAGTTGACCTCAGTTTTAATGTGCTAAACAAAGCAAAGGCGCCGGTGGTGGGCAGTTTTTCTGTAGCGGTTACGGATGAAACGAAAGTGCCGATAAATGAAGATAAAGAAAGCACGATATTATCCAACCTGTTGTTAACCTCGGATATTAAAGGTTACATCGAACAGCCTAACTATTATTTTGCGCACCAAAACGAGCAAAGCCAGGCTGCATTAGATGTGCTGATGCTAACACAAGGTTACCGTAGTTTTGCTTGGCGGCTGGTAATGGCCAACAGTTTTCCGCAGCTTACTTTTCAGCCGGAAAGTGCTATGTCGATAGCTGGTTATGTAAAAACGCTTGGCGGCAAACCGGTGGTAAAAGGCAAGGTTACTTTGTTTACCACCTCAAAAGGTGCGTTTTTGATTGATACAGTAACCGATGCCAACGGAAGGTTTAAGTTTGATAACCTGATTTTTCCGGACAGCATCCGTTTTGTGATTCAGGCAAGGGGAGTAAACGGACGGAAAAACATAGATATTACGTTGGATAATTTGCCGCAGCAGTTCGTTACCCCTAATAAAAATGCGCCTGATGTCTCCATTAATTTTAACAAAGACCTGGCCGCATACCTTAAAAACAGTAAAACCCAGTACGACGACTTGCGAAAATATGGCCTGGCCAACCGAACGATATTGCTAAAAGAGGTAACCATTACCGAGAAAAAAGAACCACTTAAACATTCCGATAATTTAAATGGTGCTGGTAATGCAGACCAAATTGTTAAAGGCGATATTTTTGAACAACAAGGTTGCGCCACGATCGACCAATGTTTGCAGGGCAGGTTACTGGGCGTAATTTTTAGGGGAGGTATTCCTTATTCCACCCGCAGTTTTAACACACCGATGCAATTAATTGTGGACGGAATTTATATGGATGCCGATTATCTAAGTACAATCGTTCCAACTGATGTAGCAAGTATAGAAGTGTTACGTTCTGGCGGTTACACTTCTATTTATGGTGGCCGCGGTGCAGGTGGTGTGTTGATTATTACCACCAAACGCGGAGACGACCCAAGTTATACTTTTCAGCGTTATGCACCGGGGATCATCACCTATAACCCAAAAGGCTTAACCCAGAGCAAAGAATTTTATGCCCCAAAATACGACGACCCAAAAACCAATATAGCAGTTGCCGATTTGCGCACTACCATTTATTGGAACCCGAACTTAATTACCGATAAAGATGGAAAAGCCAACTTTAGCTTTTTTAATGCCGATAGCAAAGGCACGTACCGCGTGGTGATTGAAGGTATTGATAGCGATGGCAATTTGGGTAGGCAGGTTTATCATTACAAAGTGGAGTGATGGTTTTGGGGTGGTAAAAGAAGTATTGTAGGTTTATAAACTTTGGTAGAAAGGATCACCGATCCTTAATTATGTGGTGCGGGATTGATGAATCCCGACCATTAGGGCCATTCATAGCAGCCGATCGACCGTAAAACATCAGGTATGAAAACAACACCCGAACATGATGAGCGAATGGCTAAAATTACATTCGCCTCGGTTTATCCGCACTATATTACAAAAGTTGAGCGTAAAGGCAGAACAAAAGAAGAATTGCATCAAATAATAGAGTGGCTAACTGGTTTTGATGAAAAGAAGATGCAAGAACTGATTGACGAGAAAGTGACTTTCAAAGCATTTTTCCAAATAGCCAAACTGAATCCAAATGCAAACCTAATTACAGGAGTAATTTGCGGTTATCGGGTGGAAGAAATTGAAAATCCTTTAACGAAACAAGTAAGGTATTTAGACAAATTGGTGGACGAATTGGCAAAAGGCAATAAGATGGAGAAGATATTGAGAAATGCTTAAAAACGAATACAAATAATACCACAGAAAGAAACTCCGTCCTACTGGTCCGGATTTGAAATCCGGATCGCCGAGCTTAGGATTTTCAATCCTTCAACATAAACAAGCTGCCCACCAGCAAAAGCAAACGTGGTTTTAAGGTGGTAAAAGAAGTATAAATAGTTCGAATAAATACTCGTTCCGCTCTGTGCAAAAGGCCTTAATTCAATTATATTTACTGGTAGAAATTTATTCCAGTAGATAGAAAATCATTTTAGTTAACCAATAAACAGCATGAACCCCAAAGTTGATTTCTACTTCACAAAAGGCAAATGGCAGCAGGAACTGGAGCGATTGAGAATAATTGTTCTCAGTTGCGGGTTAATCGAAGAATTGAAGTGGGGCGTTCCCTGTTACTCGTTCCAAAAAAGCAACATCGTTTTAATACATGTGTTTAAAGAATACTGTGCGCTTTTGTTTTTTAAAGGTGCATTATTAAATGACCCGAATGGTATCTTAGTTCAACAAACGGAGAATGTACAGGCAGCGCGCCAAATCCGTTTTACCAACGTTCAGGAGATCGTGGAGAAGGAAAACATCTTGAAAACCTACATTTTCGAAGCCATTGAATTGGAAAAATCCGGTTTAAAAGTGGATTTTAAAAAGACAATAGAATTTACCGTTCCTGAAGAGTTTCAACATCAATTAGATGAAGCTCCTGCCTTAAAAGCTGCTTTCGAAGCATTAACACCGGGAAGACAAAAAGCATATCTACTATATTTTGCTGCACCCAAGCAATCCAAAACCCGGGAGGCCAGGGTTGAAAAGTGTATGCCGAAAATTTTAAATGGAAAAGGGTTGGATGATTAGGATAGCAAAAGTAAAATGAGGTTTTAGGCGATAAAAGAAGCATTAAACATCACAAAAAAAGCCTCTCGTTCCACACGAAAGGCTTTGTTAAAATTCTGCTTTTCCCTATTGAACCAGGAACCAAGTTTTTTCACCAGATTCTTCATAAATGTGCACCCTTTTGGTCATAACGTTATTGTTGGAATGAACGGTAAAAGTATAATCGCCATCTTCCAACTCAGCTAAATTATAAGCCTTTTGAACAATTGTTTTTTTAGAAAACCGGTTCATTAACAAAATGTGGTTAGCTTGGTCCGTAATTTCGATAAAAGCATTGCCTTTAACGTTATTTTGGATGTTTACGGCCACACCAAATGGAGAAGGCAAAGCATGTAAGTTGATAACGTCTTTTGATAATGGCAGGATTGCAGGTTTTACTGGCGTGTCGGCAAATAAACTGAAACTTGATAATAAAAGTAATGCGGTTAATTTAATTGAATTTTTCATGATCTTTTGATTTTTTAATTTTAAATATTGTTTGTGTTAAACTTTCAATATCCAAATCAACAAGATATTTCAGCATCAAAAAAACTTAATAGACAAGCAGTTAGTAGAAATAGACGGAGACTTGTTTTAAACCGTTAAAGCAAAATTATTGCTTTTGTATGCACGGTATCAACGTTTTATCTGCTGGATTGGCCTGTTAATCGACGTAATTATCTATTCTGTCGATCAGCACAACCGAACAAGACTGGAAACAATGTCCTTTAAACTTAGATTATTGGAATGCGCTATTTAACGCTACAGTTGTAGGCAATTTTAACTGGTGCGGGCCTCATGAGTTCGTTGGCAGGGATAGTAACAGGAAAGCTTTCTGTAACATATTTAGCCTGGTTATATTGATAGTTGTAGGTGGTTTTGTAATGATATTGGTAGTTGATTTCTGATAATGGATTGTTCAAACTGCCGAAAAAAGTGTCGTTGCCAAATAGGTACCACAGCACTTTATTAAAGGAGTAATAATTTTTTTGGTTATCGTAAGTTTTAAACTCAGAAAGTAATTTCTCTTTTTCTTTACAGTTACAGGAACTGAATATTTTTGTGCAATTGCCTTTTTCGTAGGAGTAACGGGTGTAACTTCCATCTGCATTGATCATCCGCGTCATCTGGTTTTGATGATTGTATTTATAAGAGATAACATGTCCGGATTCTCCTGGTAGGACAAAACTACTTTTTTGTATCACATTGCCATGCAGATCGTATTTATAGGTGCTATAGATCATTTTTTCTTTGTCGAACTTACTGTCATACCTTGACACTTTCACTGCATTGCCGCTCTCATCATAACTAAACACATAAACATCCGAAACTTTATCATCTAAAACCAAAGTAGCTGTATCTGGCCGGTGCTGTGCATTATAAGTTATCCTTACATCGCTCCATAAACCGTTCCATTTAATCTGTTTAATCTGGCAACCACCAGTTGTTACAGCTTGGCTTTTGATATTTTTATTAGGAATAAATAGCAGTAAACCTATAATTTGGATGGTTATCAATAAAAAGGAGCCTTGAAATTTCATAAAATGTTAGGTAATAATTACGAGATAAATTACATCCTATCAGCTTGTAATACAAGATCAAACCAGCAAGTTTACATTAATAAAGGTAGCATAAGTTTTAGGGTGATAAAAGAAGCATCAGCATAAAAACCAAAAATCAGTTCCACAAAAAAGAGCTGCTCCGAATAAACGGAACAGCTCTTTTTATCGCATTAAAACTTTCAATAATCACATACCGAAAGCTTTTTTCAGTTCGCTTACTGCAAAAGCCTGTGCTTCTTTCGCTTGCGGAACTACGGCTGCCATACCAAAAAATTCGTGGGTAACACCGTCGTAATTTTTGCTGTTTACGGTTACACCGGCAGCTTTTAGTTTATCGGCCAGCATCATGCCATCACTTTGCAATGGGTCGTACTCGTCTGTAATAATCGTTGTAGCTGGCAAACCTTTTAAATTAGCATTGACTAAAGAAATCCTTGGGTCTTTTGCATCTGCCATAGTACGCACATATTTTTTGGTGAACCAAACCATCATCGCCCGGTTTAAAGGCACGTCGTTAGCGTTTTTTACATAAGATGCCGTAGTGGTATCAGCTTGCGCAATCGGATAAACACTAACAATATGCGTTGGAACCATAATTTTGTTGTCACGGGCTTTGATAGCAGTTGCTAAAGCTAAGTTTCCGCCTGCACTTTCACCTAAAACAGCAATTTTTTTAGGGTCTCCTTTGATAGAAGCCGCATTTTTAACCGTCCATGCATAAGATGCATAAGCATCGTCATGTGCGGTTGGGAATTTATGCTCCGGCGCTAAACGATAAGCTACGGAAACTACTACTGCACCAACTTTTTCGGCCATGGCTTGTGCAGAAGCACCATAAACATCAATATTTGCAATTACAAAACCACCACCGTGGTAATATACAATCACCGGAAAAGGAGCATTGCCCTGTTTAGGTGTATAGATGCGGATGTGGATATTGCCGCCGGCAACAGGAATTTCTTTCCCAACCGTGTCCACATTCATGGGTGGCATCGGGATGTTGTTCTCTTTCATCACATCCATTACCGCATCGGTTGGCGTGTGGTTTTTACGGGCATCAACAGCAGTTAAAGTAGCAATCGGTTTGTCGCCGTAGCTCATTAATTTTTCAATCACTACCTGCATTTCAGGTGCTATATTTGGTGCCCAGGCTGGTTTTGCGCCTTTAGGCTTCAGTGCTTTGGCTTCTGCCGCTGTGGTATCTACTTTTGTTGAAGTAGTGCTGGAAGTATCGCTGCTACTGGTTGCCTTTGTGCCGCTGTTGCATGCACTGATTGACAATGCCGCAAACGCTGCCGCACAAATAGAAAGGTAAAACCTGGATTTGCCTTTGGTAAGGTTTTTTTTACTGGGGAAGTTGCTTTTCATAAAAAATTTAAGGTGATTGAACTTGTAACAAGCGGGTAACATGATGTAAAAGCCTTTGTTTAAATTAGTTTTGCTTTATGGTGATAAATAAATTAGACCATCATAATAGCAAAACCTACGTCTCCAAAGGTTAAAAGGTTTTTGTCGGAAGCAATATCTGTTCAACCAGCATGCTTCTTTTATCCACCTAAAATCAGTTTTAAAACCTATCATGATCGATTCAAAAATTATTCTGTGTTGAATTAATCGTATTTTCGCCGCTCAAAAATTATTACAAAATGAGTCAGCGAACAAAAATCAAATCACTTTTACAAAGCGAAGAAACCGGATTTGAAACCACGGTAAAAGGCTGGGTGCGCACCTTCCGCAACAACCAGTTCATTGCTTTGAACGATGGCTCAACCAATCATAACCTTCAAATTGTAGTTGATTTTGAAAATACGGATCCAACGCTTTTAAAAAGAATTACAACCGGCGCGGCTATCAGTGTAAGCGGACAAGTAGTTGCTTCGCTGGGAAAAGGACAAAAAGTAGAGGTAAAAGCAGTATCAATTGAGATTTTGGGCGATTCTGATCCGGAGAAATATCCGCTTCAACCCAAAAAACATAGCTTGGAATTTTTGCGGGAGATTGCGCATTTGCGTTTCCGTACCAACACTTTTGCGGCTATTTTTAGGGTGAGGAATACGCTGGCTTTTGCCGTTCACCAGTTTTTCCAGGAGCGAGGGTTTGTGAATCTGCAAACGCCAATTATCACCGCTTCGGATGCGGAAGGTGCTGGCGAAACTTTCCATGTTACTAATTTTGATCTCGCAAACGTTCCGAAAAACGATCAGGGCGAAATTGATTATAAGGAAGACTTCTTCGGAAAAGCAACCAATTTAACCGTTTCTGGTCAGTTAGAAGCCGAATTAGGTGCGATGGCTTTAAGTGATGTTTATACTTTCGGTCCAACTTTCCGTGCCGAAAACTCGAATACGACGAGACATTTAGCCGAGTTTTGGATGATCGAACCAGAAATGGCTTTTTACGATCTGGAAGATAATATGGATTTGGCCGAAGCACTTTTAAAATACGTGATAAAAGAAGCATTAGCCAAAAACGCAGATGATTTGGAATTTTTAGCACAGCGTTTGGCCGAAGAAGAAAAGCAAAAACCACAACAGGAACGCCAGGAATTTGGTTTGCTGGAGAAGTTACAGTTCTGTTTGGAGAACGATTTTGAACGTTTAACTTATACGGAAGCGATTGATATCCTGAAAAATTCTTCCCAAAACAAAAAGAAGAAATTTACTTATTTGATTGAAAGCTGGGGCGCAGATTTACAATCGGAACACGAGCGTTATTTGGTGGAGAAACACTTTAAAAAACCGGTTATTTTAACGGATTATCCGGCAGAAATCAAAGCGTTCTATATGCGCCAAAATGAACCGGATGCAGAAGGACGAAAAACCGTTCGTGCAATGGATATTTTATTTCCTGGAATTGGCGAAATGGTTGGCGGAAGTCAGCGTGAAGAACGTTTGGAAAAGTTGGAACAACGCATGGACGAAATGGGAATTCCGAAAGAAGAACTGGATTGGTACTTAGATACGCGCCGTTTTGGTGCTTGCGAACACGCCGGTTTTGGTTTAGGTTTTGAACGTTTGGTGCTTTTTGTAACCGGAATGACTAATATCCGCGATGTAATCCCTTTCCCACGGTTTCCAAAAAATGCGGAGTTTTAGTGTAGCTTGTCATGTTGAACTTGTTTCAAGATCCCATCATACAAGTTCAAATTTATCTTTCTGATGGGATGCCGAAATAAATTCGGCATGACGAAAAACTTAAAATATGAATCCAGAAATTACTATCTGTAAAGTAAAACCAGAAGAAGCTGCAGAACTGGCAAAGTTTAGCGCGAAATTATTTTCGGAAACTTTTGCAGATTCAAATTCTGCGGAAGACATGAAAATGTATTTGGAAGAAAGTTTCAATATTGAAAAAATCCGGCAGGAATTAGCAGACCCAAATATATACTGTTTTTATGCCATTAAAAATAGTATTCCAATTGGTACGGTTAAAATTATCTTGCATCCAAATCATGCTTTTTTTACCGGCATAAAAACAGCAGAAGTTTCGCGCTTGTATGTTTGCAAGGAATATCACAACCAAAAAATTGGCGCAGCTTTAATGCAATTTGCAATTAATTTTGCTTTAGAAAATCAAGCTAAAAAATTATGGCTGGGTGTTTTTGAACATAATCAAAAAGCAATTGCATTTTATCACAAATGGGGATTTACAAAAACCCAAACTTTACAATTTAAATTAGGAAATGATTTACAGGAAGACTGGTTGATGGAGAAAACGTTAAGTTAATCTTTTACTTTTCTGCCTGATAATTCTTATGCAATACTAAAAAACTTGCACGTTCTTCTTTGTGAAAAGGCACATCCCAATTGCCTTGATAGCTAATTTTAGTTGGGAGCAATTCCCCTCCAAAACGGTTTAGTTCGATGTTCATTTGTACATTAAAATCCATTACAAAGTTGCTGAACTTCATATCCACGTACCTTCCTAAAATTTGAAAGTTACGGCGGTCAAAAATTGTTGTCAGTTCTTTGATCATCACCTGGTCTTTTTGCTCATCTATCAAGTCTGATCGTTGGATAACTTTGAAACGATAAACCGGGATTGAATCCAAGTAAGTTCCTTTTGCAAATTCATATCTGTAAAAACCTTTTAAATCAGGACCGAAAATTTCTGTTTTTTTGCTGATAAAAGGAATACCGCTGATTGGCCGTCCCGGACTAAAAATTAGCGTTTTTAGTTTGTCTTTATACGATTCGTTTTTGCCGCCCGCATTAGGCGAATCTCCGCCTTTTACAAAATCAGAATTGTAAGCATTCATAAAAATGTAATCAAACATTTCGGTTGTGTACAATTCATATTTTCCGTTGTGCTTGTACACATGTCCGCTGTCAGCTTTAGCTAAATACTCAATCTTGTGGCCAGCTTTGGTGTTGCTATGTTTCAGTTTTCGATATATTTTCCCTTCAACTTTGTTCTTTTTATCATAAGTATAAACACGGTTTTCAGCGATAAAAGCATATTTCTTCATGTTGCGGAAAGCTTCGTAAAAGCTGGTATCGCGTAAAATTTCATCAATAAAATCCTGCGCATACAAGCCACCGCGGGCGCGAACCGTTGCCACTGCCGTATCCACCACAATAGTTTTTAACGTGTCTGGGTTAAACCGTTTGATCTGCTGCGGGAAAGCGTCAGAAAAACAAAATAACACCAGCGCCAACACAACTAATTTTCTAAACATAACTTAATTCTTCCGCTGCAAAAGTAGTGGATAAAAACAGTACTGCAAGGTTCAAAACCTTGCTAACGTACAATTACACTCAAAAATACCGTGTTACCACTTGACCAAATACCGTTTTACAACGGTTAAAACTGCTTTCTTATGTTGGAGATTTACACTCATAATCTACAAGGGTTATCCAATAAAAAATGAAAAAGATATTATTTATCCTTCTGCTAAGCGCAGGGACTGTTGCACAAGCGCAACAAAAAGCAACAATTGTAAATCCAATTCAAGGTTTTTGGGTGATTGAAAGTAATGTAAAATCACCTCAAATCCAAGTTGTAAAATTCTACAATTCAGAGCAACAATTGATTTACCAGGAACCGTATGAACGTAAGATTTTGAACTATTCCAGGAAACGTATCCGTAAAATATTAGATAGTGCTTTGGTTACTGTTTTGAAAAATAAAGATGGAAAAGACGAATTGATGAATATGGCCAACGTGATCAACAAAAAGTAATAATCAACTTCTATCCAACATTAAAATTTCAACTTATGCTTACCGATAATGACTATCTGATCAGCATGATTAACGTTTTTAATTATGTCAAGGTTTACGTTGATGTAATTTTAACAGTTAATTTTCTAAACTTTTTAAGAAAGGTTGCTAAGCTTTTGGTAACATCAGAAGTGCAGCAAAATTAGACTTTGGTTTTTAGTTGGATTATTACATTTAGAAAGCCGTTACATGTTTAATCATGTGATGGCTTTTTTTGTAAGAATCTTTTTATAAAAATTACCTGCAAATACTATCTATTAAAACTTACATGGTACATTATATTGCAATTTCACTTGCATCTAATACCTTTTAATTTACCGTGTTAACACGTATCAATACAAGTATTAAAACGATTGATTGGCCTTTTATATGAGCATAGATTTGATAAAAAATAATTAATCAAAATATTCAATTTATTAAAAATCAAAAATCATGAAAACTATTAAAATTACTGCCCTTGCTTTAAGTTTGTTTCTTTTACTTGGAACTGCAAAAGCCGACAAACCAAAAAGCCATGCTGCTTTTACCATTAAATTTTCCGTCAATGCTTTTATAAATGCCGATGTGCACGGAGCTTGTGACGGACTTACAGACATCATTGCTGATAATGCTAAATTCAGCTTAATGCGCGGCGACCAAATGCTATGTTTCAACAAAAAAGAAATGGTTAAAAGTATGGAAAGTTTACGCGGCGTACAGCAAAATTGTACCACCAATTATAATGTGGTCGAAACTTTTGATAAGTACGTTTTGATTAAAGTGGAGATGAAATATCCCACATTTTCCCGCTTTAATTATATTACGATGAATGAGTGCAGTGATGGCTGGAAAATCACAAATGTTTCGAGCATCTTTGTGAAATAATCCTTCGACAAGCTCAGGATTGAAAAGTACAAG